>NZ_JBIIDX010000041.1:0-21378 GCF_044238155.1 Aestuariivirga sp.
CATAGGCGACGATGTAACCCAGTGTGACGCTGGCCACGGTGGTGATCAGGCACAGGCGGATGGTGGTGAAGATCAGCCGCGAGACGGTGTCGCTCTCGACGATCTTGTAGTAGTTGCCAAACCCCGGCTTGGGGTCGGTGACGCTCAGCATCAGCACGTTGATGATCGGCGCAGCATAAAGCACCAGCACCAGCAGCAGCGCTGGCGCCACGAGCAGCCAATAGACATTGAAGCGGGGAACAGCCGCTGTGCCGGTCATGATGCGTTGAGCCGTGAGAGGGCGCGCGCCGGCCGCGACGCCGGCGCGCGCCCGGTTGCAGCGGTTTAGCCGATGGCGTCGAGGAAGGCGTTCACGGCGTCACCGCCCTTTTCCGCCCACCATACCGGATCGTTGAAGATCACCTTGTCGATGTTCATGGCCGAGTTCACGGCATAGGGCTGCATCGCCTCCGGAATCTTGCTGAAGGCTTCCGGGTTCGACGGCGTCATGCCGAGGCAATCGAGGATCGCGAGCTGCGAGTCCACTTGCAATGCTTGCTGGATGAATTTCATGACGTTGTCACGGCCCGCCGGGTTGCCGCGCGGCACGATATAGGCGCCAGGCATGGCGATCGCCTCGTTCATCACCAGCTTGTAGCGGCCGTTGGTGCGCTCCTCGATGGCTTTGCCGCGGTTCTGCCAGACCATGCCGAGCACCACTTCGCCGTTGACGATCATGTCATGGGCTTCCGAGCCCGAGCCCCAATAGAGGCTGTCGGCCTTTATCGACTTGATCTTCTCGATGGCGCGCGGCACATCGCACGGATAGACCTTGTCCTTCGGCACGCCATCGGCGACCAGCGCGCTCTCGATCGAGCCGTTGGCCCACTTATAGAGCGAGCGCTTGCCGGGGAATTTGGCGGTGTCATAGAAATCTTTCCAGCCGGTGGGCGGATTGGCGCCGAAGGCCTGCGTGTCATACATGAAGGCGTAGCCGTAGAAGATCACGCCGACGCCGAATTCCCACGCCACACCTTCCTTGACCTGCGCCTTGTTGACGATGTTGTAGTCGATGGCCTCGAGGTGGCCGGAGTTGCCGAGCGCGATGGCGTCAAAGCCGTCGGCGTCGCAGACGTCAGCGGTGACCTTGCCCGAGTCGACCATCTCCTTGATCTTGCCCTGCAGGGGCCCGGACGTGTCGAACTTCAGGGGCAGGCCGGTCGCGGCGGTGAAGGGCTTGCCGATGGCATCGCCATGGCACTTCTCAGACTCGCCGCCCCAGTTCCACATGACGATCTCATTGGCCGCCGCCTCGGCGTCGCCCGCTGATACGGCGAGCGTGGCCACCCCGGCCATGCCGCACAGGGCGAGGAAGCTGCGGCGGTCAAGCTTGCCGGACTTGAAGGCCAGGGCGCCATCACGCGCGAGATCGCGCAGGAATGTCTTGTCTTGCATTGTCGTCTCCTCCTTGTGCCGGGGCATTTCCGCCGCGGCGGTTGATCGGGGTCTATCCCCGGCTTTGTCGTGCGGGCGGCATGCCCGCCTTCTCGTCGTCACCGGCCTCGACCTCCACCTGAGCGTCATCGCTCCAGGAGATGTCGACGGCCTGTGATTGGGAAAACTGTCCGGCGTTGCGCCAGGCCGGCACATGCACCTCGATGGCGCCAAGGCCTGGCGCGTCCACGCTGAGCTTCAGCGTGGCGCCCATATAGGTGATGCCGTGGATGGTTCCGGCGTGGCGGTTCTGCCCGCCGCCATGGCCCGCCGGCGCGATGTCGATTTTCTCCGGCCTGAGGGCAAAGGTGCGGCCGTTGCGGGTGAGGAAATTGCTCTTGCCGAGGAAGCTCGCGGCGAAGGCGGTGCGCGGACGCTCATAGAGTTCCGCCGGTTTTCCCACCTGAACGAGCCGGCCGCGGTTCATGATGGCGATGCGGTCCGACATGGTGAGCGCTTCTTCCTGGTCATGCGTCACGTAGACGAAGGTGGTGCCGACCCGGTTGTGGATGTCCTTCAGCTGGTCCTGCACATCGGCGCGCAGCTTGCGGTCAAGCGCACCCAGCGGCTCGTCGAGCAACAGCACGCGTGGCTCGAAGCTGAGCGCGCGGGCCAGCGCCACGCGCTGCTGCTGGCCGCCTGAAAGCTGCTGCGGATAACGGTCGGCGAAGCCCTGAAGCTGCACGAGATCGAGCATTTCGCTGACGCGCGCCGCGATGGCCGCCTGTGGCATGCGCCGAATTTCCAGCGGATAGGCGATGTTGCCGCGCACGCTCATATGCGGGAACAGCGCATAGCCCTGGAACACCATGCCGAAATTGCGCTTTTCCGGCGGGGTCGCGGCGATCGACTGGCCGCCCACCCGGATATCGCCGGCGGTGATGTCCTGAAAACCGGCAAGCATCATGAGGAGGGTGGTCTTGCCAGAGCCCGAAGGGCCCAGGAGCGTCAGGAATTCGCCGCCCTTGATATCAAGCGAAACGTCTTCGACGGCG
The DNA here is from genome assembly GCF_044238155.1 of Aestuariivirga sp. Lineage (GTDB taxonomy): Bacteria > Pseudomonadota > Alphaproteobacteria > Rhizobiales > Aestuariivirgaceae > Aestuariivirga. Next base: position 2,469 of record NZ_JBIIDX010000041.1, read on the forward strand.
GTCAGCTTTCCATACCGCTTGGTGACGCGGTCGAAACTGACACCGGTGCCGGAGGAGGCGTGCGTCATCCCTGTTTCTTCAGCCCGAGCTTCTTTCGCGCCTCGGCGGGGGTGAGCACCCGCGCGCCCATGCGCTCGATGATGCCGATGACGCGCTCAACGAGCTGGGCGTTGCTGGCCAGCATACCGCGGTCGAGATAGAGATTGTCTTCAAGCCCCACCCGCACATTGCCGCCCATTGCCACCGCCGCGGCGGCCATCGGCATCTGCATGCGCGAAATGCCGAAGCTGGCCCAGCTGGCGTTGGCCGGAAGCTGGTCCTTCATCGCCTTCATGTTGTCGACCGACTGGTCGGCGCCCCACGGAATGCCGAGGCAGATCTGGAACATCGGCGGCTCTTCGACGAGGCCCTCCTTGATCAGCTGGCGGGCCAGCCGGATGTGGCCGAGGTCAAACACCTCCAGCTCCGGCTTGACGCCCCATTCCTTGACCAGCGCCGCCATGCGGCGGAGATAGGGCGGGGTGGACATATAGACGTAGTTGCCGTCGCCGAAATTCATCGAGCCGCAATCGAGGCTGCAGATTTCGGGCCTGAGCATTTCCACGTGGCGCAGGCGCTCCTCGGGGCCGATCATGTCGGTGCCAGCGCCGGGCTTGCACGGGTCATCCTCGCTGATCATCCAGTCGCCGCCCATGCCGGCGGTGAGGTTCAGCACCACGTCGGTGCCGCTGGAGCGGACGATATCGACGGCGCGCCTGAACAATTCGGGATCGCGCGAGCCCTTGCCGGTGGCCGGATCGCGCACATGGAGGTGGGCGGCGGTGGCGCCGGCCTTGGCCGCATCGATTGCCGCCTGGGCGATCTGTTCCGGCGTTACGGGAACACCCGGATGCTTGCCCACCGTATCGCCCGCACCGGTCACGGCGCAGGTCACAATCACCTCGAAATTCACCCGGACCTCCCCTGCTTTACTTGATCTTGGCGAAATGATTTGCCGGATTGCCAAAAGGCGTTATAAATTTATCGCCACTAATAGTTTTTTTTCGCCGACTGGCCTTGCCCATGACGGATAGCCCCTCCAGACACGCAACGCGGGTGAGCTTCATCCTCATTCCGCGCTTCAACATGATGACGCTGACGATGCTGATGGAGCCGATGCGCATCGCCAATTATCTTGCGCCGCACAAACTTTATGATTGGGATTTTCGCGCTGCAGCGGAAGGCCAGATCCAGGCAAGCAATGGACTGAGTGTAACTTGCTGCAGTTTTGACCAGGACGGCCTCCCCTCGCCCGACATCATCATGGTATGCGGCAGCTGGGGCGCAGAGCATCTTGACGACCCGCGCCTATCGCGCTGGTTGCGTAAAAACTTGCGCAACAAAGTCACCATGGTGGCAATTGAGCTTGGCATTTATGCCTTTGCGCGGGCCGGTCTGCTCTCAGACGGCAAAGTCACCACGCATTGGTCCATGATGGCAGGTCTCGCCGAGGCCTTTCCCCATCTTGCAGTTACCGAGCAGCTTTACACGATTGATGGTCCAATCATGACTTGCGCAGGCGGCACGGCTGGCCTTGATATCATGCTCAACATCGTTGGCCGCCAAAATGGCGATCAACTGGCCGCTGAAATCGCCAACCAGGTTATGCATCACCCGCGACGTCCGCCAGAGGGTATGCAACGCTATGCCACAGGCGGCAAACATGATGATGTGCATCAAGACGTTCGCGCCGCGATGACGTTGCTTGAAGCACGTATAGAGGAGCCCACGCCAGTTCCACGGGTTTGCCGCGAAATTGGTGTTTCACAGCGCAAACTGGAGCGCCTGTTTAAACGAGATATCGGCTGCACCATCGTGCAGTACTCAAAATTGCTCCGGCTGCAATATGCCCGCGTCTTGTTGAGCTCCACAAGAATGTCAATTCGCGAAGTTTCCGCAGCCTGCGGCTTTAACTCCTTGTCCTACTTCTCTCAAAGCTTCATGCAGGCGTTCGGCAAGAAACCAAGCGAATATCGTCAGGCATGGCCTGAAACGGACGCTGAGCCGTCCTGGCCCGGGACAGTCTATGCCTTCTTGCAGACGACAGGCAAAAAGCCATCGAAGCGGGTACGACGTCACTGATCCCCATGGCGCCTTTCGTTTAACAATGCGCAGCATGGCGGAGAAACCTTAACTTTGAACAAGCTATCCGCCTGATCGTGCAGCGCGCACAGCCTTCAGCACGCCGACGATGGCGCGGTCACGCTCAGCAGCCATATCCTCGAAATGCCGGCCTTGGGCCATCTCATTGCAGCCATCCACCATCCGGTCACGCAACTCCTTGGTAAGCTCCGGTGCAACCAGTCGGGTCCACGGCAACTTCAGTGCTGGGCCGAACTGGTCGAGATTGGTGGCCATGCCACCTTCGCCACAAGCAACATGAAACGCCATGCACTGACCCTGAATCGTAAGCCGCGGCGCAGGACCATTCATCAAGGCTACATCAATATCCTCTGGCGTCGCCTCACCGTTGGCAACCATGTGCAGCGCCTCACGCCAAAGAGCCTCCTGCAAACGTGTTGCCACAAAACCGGGTATCTCCTTTTTCATTACCAGCGGTGCCTTGCCAGCATGAGCATAAAAGTCGCGCGCCCACATTACAGCGTCAGGCGAAGTCTTATTGCCACCAACGATCTCAACAAGCGGCAAGAGATAGGGCGGATTGAACGGATGACCGATCACCGTGCGTTCTGGCGTGGGGCACAGAACCTGGATGTCAGACATCATTAGACCAGAGGTACTGGATGCAATGATCACGCCAGAAGGCACGATGGTACCCAGCCTTTCATAAAGCTTCTGCTTCAGCTCCAGTCTTTCTGGCGCACTTTCTTGAACGAATTCGGCATCAGCAACAGCACGGTCCAAATCATCGGTGAGTGTAAGCCGCGCCAGCGAGGCACCAGGCGCGAGACCCAAGGCGGTGAGGCTAACCCACGCAGTGTCGAGTATCCGGCGATAAATGGATTCTTCGCCCATCGCGTGGAGATAGCCCGTCACATCATAGCCTCGCGCAAGGAAATGCGCTGCCCAGCCGGCGCCAATCGGGCCACCGCCAATGCTTGCAACCCTCTTGACTTCCAAGACGTTAGGCCGCGCCATCGCCTATCTCCCTTTGAATACCGGTTCACGCTTTTCGACGAAGGCTTTTACACCCTCGGCCGCATCTTCTGACTTCAGCATGGAACGATAAACCGGCAAGTCGCCAGTGCGCATGGTGACGAAGGTTTCGCGCAGAGGCTTTGTTTCTATAGCCCGCAGTACTTCCTTGACAGTCTGCATGGCCAAGGGCGCAGACTTGGCGAGCTGATCTGCCCACTGGCGCGCAGCAGTCATGAGTTTCTCGGCTGGCACAACTTTGTTGACCAGCCCGTAACGGGCCGCTTCGGCAGCGCTCATACGACGCCCGAGCAGCAGCATCTCCATTGCGATATTGTGCGGAATACGACGCGGCAGGCGCTGCAGAGCGCCCGCGTCAGGGACAATGCCGAGTGGCATTTCTGGCAGCGCAAATTCTACGTGCTCGGCAGCAATCACGAGGTCGCAGGAGAGCGCAATCTCAAAACCGCCCCCAATTGCAAGGCCATTGAGAGCGGCGATCACTGGTTTGTTGAGAGTCCAGTTTTCAGTGAGCCCCGCAAAGCCGCCATCACCATAGTCGCCGTCCTCCCACCAGTTGTCGAGCTTGATATCGCCAGAGTTCAACGCCTTAAGGTCCCAGCCTGCCGAAAAGATGCGATTGCCCTCGGCAGTAAGAATACCCACCCGCAGGTCCGGATCGTCACGCAGCAGCGCGAAGGCCTGGCCCATCTCCCGGCTCATGGCGTGGTCGATGGCATTGACCTTGGGTTTGTTGAGTTTGACCTCGAGAATAGGGCCGTTACGCGTGACCTCGACAAAACTGGACATTCCAAACCTCAGTTGAACGCCGGGATCACTTCTTTGCAGAATAACTCGAGTGAGCGCTTCTGCTCCTTCAGGCCAAGCCCAAGGCTTGCATAGTATGTAAACTGGTCGACGCCTAGGTCCTGATAAGGCCTGAGCTTCGCAATCACCTCGTCAGGCGTACCAAACATCAGGTTGGTCGAAAGCATGTTGGGGTCAAACTCCACACGATTGGTAAGCGCCCCAAGATCTATTTCCTTGGGGAAGCCGTTCTTCACGTCACCAAGGTTCTTGTAGAGATTTTCGAACTGGCCGAGCTGGCGCTGCGCGGCCCTCACCGGCACCATCCAATCCTCTTTACGATCATAGACGGCCGTATGGCGCATCATGGCGAAGATGGGGCGTGGCTTGCCGGGGTTGTTGGCCAACGCCTCGTCGAGGCGTGACTTGTAGAGCTCAGCTTCCGCCATCGGCCGCGTGAATGGCCAAGACATGATGTTGAGCCCATGCTTCACAGCAAAGTCATAGGTGACAGGTGCACGCGCAGCTACCCACAGCGGTGGATGGGGCTTCTGCAACGGCTTTGGAACTGATGTGGAGAGAGGGAAATTCCAGTACTCGCCCTTGTGCTCATAGTCGCCCTGCCAGAGGGCGAGCACGGCCGGCAGCATCTCCTGCATATATTTCCAGCCATCCGTTTGCTTTAGGCCGGGGAACATGCGGTCGAACTCCCGCTGATAGGCCCCAGATCCGATGCCAAACTCCAGCCGTCCGCCGGTAATGAGGTCTGTGAACGCTGCTTCGCCGGCAAGTTTGATCGGATGCCAGTAGGGCGCCACCGCAACCGCGGTGCCAAGCCTGATCTTTGAGGTGTGGGCCGCCCACCAAGTGAGGATTTGAAACGGGTCTGGCGCAATCGTCATTTCAAGAGCGTGGTGTTCCGCTGACCACACGATGTGGAAGCCGCCCTCTTCCGCCATCTGCACCATCTCGACTGTATGGCGAGCAACATCACGCATGTCGAGGCTGTCGTCCATGCGCTCAAGGTTGATGGCAAGCTGGAATTTCATGCACGTCTCTCCCAAGGAACCCTGACGACTGGTCAAGCGCGAATAGTCAGATGGATGGAAAAACGGTATTATCACAAATCCGACATCAACTTCGGAATTTCGTCGAGCAACAGCCGCCTGTCAAGCGATCCCGTCCAGCAACCCGCCAAGCACCCCCATAACTCTGGCAAAATAGCCCTCGCTGGTACCATCAGGTGTTTCAAGCACGCTGAAAAAAGCTGCCGCGGCGCACCGCTCAGGATCCACCATCAGGAATTGTCCGGCATAACCGGGATGACCCACCCGGCGTCCATCGCTTAGCAGGTGGTTACGGTAACGCCATCCAGGCACCCCAACATACCGAGTACCCTTACCGCCCATAGTATCCACCAGAAAGTCACTGCTCTGCGCCAGCAGAAGGCCGTAGCGAGCCAGGTCACGGGCGGTCATCACGCCACCGCCGCTAAGCACTGGAACGCCTTTGCAATCAAGCGAGATATGAAAAGGCGATTCAAACCCCGCCGCTTCCACGATGGTATTGACATGGTGGACAAGACCTTTGCCGGTCACTCGTTCAATAACCCAGCCGAGCATGTCGGTATTTGGGGAGGCATAGAGTGTCTCCGGGCTCGCCACTTTCCTTGGCGCTGGCACGAGTGCGGCAGCAAAGTCCCGTACGCCAAATTCTGCTTCGCCCGGTGGCGGCAACCGCCATCCCATGGCAATCTCTTGACGCGCATATCCAACCGCTGCACCGGGGGGTGGAGCCGGAGCATAGGGCGCTGAATAATCCTCAGAGAAATTGCTCGATACATCCATGTCGAGAGCTTGCTGCACGCTAACGCCAGTATAGGCGGGCCCTGCCTCCTGCACATAATCCCCAATGGCTCGCGTCACATCCAAAGTACGCTCCGCCACAAGTTTTCCGATGACAATATGAGCAATAGTCTTGGTGATCGACTGAATGCTGTGAAAATTAGCAGGGCCAAAGTCGGCAGCATAACGCTCAAGCCTGATACGCCCATCCTGTACCACCACCAGCGCGCAGAAGCACGGCTCAGCAAGAAGATCCGCCAGTCCGGTTGCTTCCTGCAGAGATGAGTCAGGATCATCTTCGAGCGGCCATATGACTGGCGCACGCAGGCTCAGGCCCCGCCGGTGAATGAGATGAAGATTTCGAAAGCTCATCCGCCGTCGCGCGGACGTATTCCAGACAGATAGACGCCCGGTTGTTACGCCGAGTTCAACTGCGGGATGTGGCGCCATCCGGCAGCAAGCCCCGTTCAACTAATACCTTGCGCGCGACCCGGAAACATTCGAGCCCTTGCGGCACACCGCAATAGATTCCCACGACGTGAATGATGGCACGGAGCTCCTCAACCGAAACACCATTGTTGATGGCACCGTTGCAATGAGTTTCCCATTCATGCATCTTGCCCAGTGCACCGAGCATCGCCAGATTCATCATTGAACGGGTCTTGGCGTCGATGGCGCCGTCCCCCCAGCCGAAGCCCCAGCACCAAGCCGTCATCGCTTCCTGGAATGGCCGCGTGAAGTCGTCAGCGGCCTTCAGGTTACGATCAACATAGTCCTGGCCAAGGGTCTCCCGCCGCTTTTGCAGGCCCATAGAAAACAGGTCATCCTTCATTGCTCACGCCTCTCCCTGCCTGCGGTGGGCTTTCAGCTTGACGCGGGCGCCAGCGTACCTATTCGGCCGCTTCGATCACGCTGCCTCGCTTCGCGCCAGCCAGAGGTACACCAAAGGCCTTCGAGCTTGCCAGTGTTATGGCACGGAGATCTTCTGGCTCGATATTGCGCACATCCGTCTTGCCGGTGCAGCGCGCCATGATCGAAGCTTCCGCGGACATTGCGTTGATGATCGACGCTGCAGCGTCGCTGCGCTCCTCCTGCGAACGGTCGCCATAGAACGAGATACCGCCGGGGCCCAATTCACCACCCAGTGCCATGGCCATCGTCATGCCAATGGCGCCGGCCTTGGCGCCGAGTCCGATCAGCTTGGCGACGTCCGTACCTGAACGCACGCCACCGAAATAGACGAAGTCGATGTCTTCCTCACGGTTCATCCGACGCACGATGCGCATGGCATCGCGGAGCACGGCGAAATCAGGATAGGACTTGAGCTCCGGCCATTGCCCAGCAACCCCCGAGGACCCGTCGAGCAAAATCATGTCGAAAGCATTCTCAAGCGCAAAGGGAATGGCCGTCTCAAGACTGACCGCGTCGACTACTAGCCCAAGGATCCTTCCTGCCTGACGTTCAACCGAGAAGGGCTTGAACCCCATTGTCTGGACATAGACATGCGCTGCCGCACTGCTATCCGGCTTGTCTTCCCCGGCTACAATGAGTTGCAGCCAAGGCGCCTTGCTGCCCGGTAGCGACTTGCGGCCAAGGTAAGCTGAGCCAACCGAAGCGAGCGCAGCGCCCAACGCTGGGCGCGCGGCCTCAGGCAAAGCGTCGAGACCGGCAGCGATCACGGGAATTTCGAGGCGAATTTTTCCGGCAATGTCGGTAGCGGTATTGCAAGAGTCTCGATAAGGGTCGATCACCAGACGAGAAAGATTGGCGGGGAGAAGAACCAGATCATCAAAGGATGCATGATGGTTTTCAGGGAATGGGTTAGCCTTGGGCTGGAGTCGTTTCTGAAGGATAGCACTCTGTGTCCGCATGTCAGTTGTCGGCGTGCGGGCCATCACAAAAATATCCTCACGTGTCTTCACCGAGTAGTCAGACGATCCGGTTTCGGCATCACAACGATAACAGCGTGCCGCCTCTTCCTTTGCAGTCTTGTCGTCATAGGTGGTCTCGATTTCCGGAAAGGCAGAGGGGCTGTCGCCTAGTCCGTTAAACTTCTGGTCACGGCGCGGAAAGATTTCCCAGTTGATGTCCTGGGCAGCCGGAACACGCCTCGTGCGATAGGGCGTACGGTAAGGCAACGGATCAGAGATCCCGTCGAGATGGGATTTGACGTAATGCGCGGCGCGATGACCATGCATCATGGCCACCACGATCGTGGACCCACCGAAGGCTCCATCCCCGGCCGCAAACACCTTGGGATCGTCAGTGCGCATCGAGTCCCAGTCGGTCCGGACGCGGTCACCAGCCATCAGACCCCTGGTGTCAAGTTCGGCAGATTCGGCCTTCTGACCCACCGCCATAATCACCATGCCGCAGTCAATGTCTCGTTCGGAGCCGGGTATCGTCTCGGGCTTTCGGCGGCCGTCAGGGCCGGGAGCGCCCAGTCTGGTTTCTACGCAGCGCAGCGCCAGTTTGCCGCCCACACCCAACACTTCGACCGGTTGGGTGTTGTAGATCACCTCGATGTTCTCGGCGATCGCCTGGTGTAATTCCTCTTTTCGTGCGGGAATCTCCTTCGGGCCGCGGCGATAGACGACCTTGACCTCCTTGACACCCGGCATACGCAGCGCCGCCCGGCAGGCATCCATGGCAACGTCACCACCGCCGACTACGACAATCTTCGCCGGAAGCGTTGGGCGTTCACCCGCGTTGATCCGGCGCAGGAAGCCCACGCCATCCACGACATGAGGGTTGTTTTCACCCTTGATTCCCATAGGCTTTCCCCACCAAGATCCAATGGTGAGCAGCACGGCCGCGTGCTTCTGCTTTAGTGCGTCGAGCGTCACATCCTTGCCCAGCGTTACGCCACAATGCAGCTTGATGCCCGGGCAATGGTTGAACAGTCGCTGCATGTCCTCTTCGATGATGCCAGGCGGCAACCGGAAGCCGGGAATGCCCCAGACCATCATGCCACCTGGCTTGTCCATCATCTCATAGACATGGACTTCGAAGCCGGCCTCGGCCAGATCGTGAGCCGCAGTAAGGCCGGCAGGCCCGGCACCGACGATGCCAACTGTCTCCTTACGCGTGACCTGCACGGGCGGCAGGTGGTGATCCTTGCCAAGCTTGTCCATGACATAGCGCTTGAGATTCCGGATGGCGAGCGGCCCATCACTTTCAGTACGGCGGCAGGCAGGCTCGCAGGGCGCGTCACACACGCGGCCACAGATCGAGGAGAATGGATTGGTCGCGGTGATCGCCTCGAAAGCCTCAGCGAATTTCTCTTCCCAAATATATCCTATGTAGGATGGCGCATCCGTACCGACGGGACAGGCGACCTGACAAGGAGCAGGAACGAAGTGAGGGTCCTGGGTGTCATCGCGCGCGGGCGCTTTGGGAGGACGCACCCGGTTAATGTCGTATACAGTAATGACATTCGTGCTCATCGTCTCGTCCTGTGTGGTTCCGTCGAAATCAGGAGGCCTTGCGCAGATCCTGCGCCCGCTCGCGGAATTCGGGATGATAGGGAAGCCGGGTGATCGCGGCCGCTTCAGGTGTCAGAGCTACGAGGTCGTCGCGACTCACCTGATGTGGATCGCTGTATCCCAGCGCATGGGTGATGGCAGCGATCTGCCAGCGCACTGACTCGAGGAAACGGTGAATGTTCTGCGCCTCGACAGGGACATTGTAACGTTTCTCGTGCTCGGGGTCCTGGGTGGCGATTCCAGTGACACAGGTTCCAACATGGCATTGCAGGCAGGCGATGCAGCCGCCGGCTATGATGGCAGACGTACCAAGCGCAACCGCGTGAGCACCAAGTGCAAGAGCCTTGACTGCGTCAATACCGTCCTTGATTCCGCCCATCAGCACGATGGGCATGTCGAGCCCGCCCACTTCGGTAAGCGCATCCCGCGCCTCCTGGATAGCGGACAGGGTGGGAATGCCGACGAATTCGAGAACCTCGTTACCAGCCGCACCCGTGGAACCTTGCATTCCGTCAAGTTCCACGAAATCAAAACCGTCCTTCCAGGCAATCTTGATGTCGTCGCGCACACGACCTGCACCCAGCTTCACCGACACCGGAATGCGGTAGCCTGTAGCCTCGCGGAATTCCTCGACCTTGATCACCAGATCGTCGGCGCCCAGCACGTCAGGGTGGCGCGACGGCGACCGCAGGTCGATGCCTGCCGGAATTCCACGGATTCGAGCAATCTCAGGGGTCACCTTCTTCGCCATCAGCTGGCCGCCCAGCCCTGGCTTCGCACCCTGGCTGATGTAGATCTCAAGGCCATTGGCCTGTTGCATGTCATGAATGTTCCAGCCTAGCCGCCCGGCCAAGCACTGATAGATCAGCTGTCCGGCCTCTTTGCGCTGTTCCTTGGACATGCCGCCTTCGCCAGTGTTCTCGGATATCCCCGACAAACGAGAGGCGATGGCAAGGGCAAGCTTAGCCGACTTTGACAGCGCGCCATAGGACATCGGCGCGATCATCACCGGCATGGACAGTTTCAACGGGTTGGCACCCGAACGGCCACCGATCTCGGTTTCCATGCTTACCTTTGCAAGCACATCCGGATCGGTGCCGATGGCCGGCAGAATGTCCTTCTTGAAGGCAATGTCGGAGATATGTGGCAATGGCCTGGCCGCGCCGTAACCACGAATACGGTAACGGCCGATCTGCGACTTGACGTGGATGTCCTCCTGAACCTTAGCGTTCCAGTAGGCGTTGTCGGCGAAGCTTTCAAAGAACGGAATGGCGCGTCGCCGCGGTTCGGTGCGCGGATAGCGCAGTTTCTTGCCAGCGTTCACGATCTTCTGGAAGGTACCAGTGAAGGAGATCTGATACTTGTCCAGAAAGGCAAGGATCTCATCCCGTTCGGTGGCCGGCAGGTCAGTGAACGTGGCATCGGTGCCCATTTCTCCGACCTTGCCAGCTACATAGATATTGCCTCCGGTCATGTCCTGGCCAACCTTCTCCCCGGAGTTTCCAAGGATGATCAGCCGACCACCATACATCATGTAGCCTGCCATGAAGTTGGCATTGCCGCAGGCTAGCAGCGTTCCGGCTTTCATAACCTGACCCGCACGCGAACCGATGTTGCCTTTGACGACGATTTCAGCACCACGGATTGCCACACCTGGAATGGCCGAAGCATTGCCATTTACCACGATCGAGCCATTGAGCATATTGTCGCCTGCACCCCAGCCGACATTGTTGTCGACGAAGAAGCGCGGGCCATCCGTTAGACCGCCACAAAAATAGCCAGCTGAACCGCGGACATGTACGTTGATGGGGTGAGTGAGCCCAACGCCGATGTGATGGCGCGCGTCGGGGTTCAGCACCTCGACATCAACGCCCTCCGCACCATATTTGCGCAAAAGCTCATTGGCTTCGCGAACGGGGGTTACGCTGAGGTCGATCTTTGCCATGTGTCATAGGTTCCGGGTGCTGGTTCGGATGTATTGAGGGCGCGGCCTGGGAAGAGTCGGTTGAGCGAGACCTCTTCCGAAGCAATGGCGATGATGTTGTCATCCTCGTATTTCACCATTGGCTTGGCCGCGAGCTTGTCCTTGGCATAGCCGATCTCATCCTTGGTCGAGACCAGGAATGAAAAGGTACCGTCAAGATCCTCGATCGAGGTCTTGAGCGCGTCCTTCAGTGTGAAACCATGCTTCAGCTTGTCGGCCAGATAGACGGCAATCAGTTCCGAGTCATTGTCAGTATTGAAGAAATACCCCTGCTTTTCCAGCCGGCGGCGCATCTTGTAGTAATTTGTGATCTGGCCATTGTGGACGATCGAAATGTCGGCAAAGCCGGTGGCCCAGAATGGATGGGTGGCCTCGGGAGCCACATCGGATTCCGTGGCCAGCCGTACATGGCCGATACCATGTGTGCCCTTGAAATTCTCGATCTTGTACACGTTGTCGACATCATGAGCGCCGCCCAAGTCCTTAATGATGTCAAGGCTTTCACCAATCGATGAAAGCTTGGCGGCATGCTCCATCTCGAATGCAAATTTCTGCAGATCGCCATCGAACTTAACGAGCACAGCGAAGGAAGAACCCCTGTGCTCCTCCTCGACAATCCGCGCCTGAAACTCAGAAAGTTTGGTCTTGACGCGGGCGATGGCCTGTTTGGCGTTTTCGCCGTCACCAACAATGAAGCGTAGCCGCAAATGTCCGGGAACGGGATCACGATACAGCGAAAAGCCCGTAGAATCCGGGCCGCGGTGCTGGCAACCATCCAGCATATCGATCAGCGCACGACCGACCTTGGCGTCCGCACCGGCATTGCCCTTGTAAAGAATTCCAGCGATTCCACACATTTGCGGCCTCACATCCTCTTCAGAAGACACAGATTTTCATGTCCAACTTAGGGCACTTGCCCCGGACCATGCAATAGATATGCAACTTTTTTTCCCAGTATGAAAGGAAATTAAATGTCCAAGGCCACTGTGTGTGATCATGCTTCCAGAAAGCCAGTCAGCGCATTCGCGATATTGATACCCAATGCCTCGACTGCATATCCACCTTCCATGACAAACAAGGTCGGCATTCTGAGACCTGCAATGGCCTTTCCGATACGCCCAAAGTCGGAGCTTTCAAGGCGGAAAGCGCTGACTGGGTCGTCCTTGTAGGCATCGGCCCCCAGAGAGACCAACAGCACATCCGGTCGATAGGCATTGATGCGCGCCACCCCCAGGGCGAGCGCCTCCCCATAGGGCCCCCAGCCGATGCCCTTCGGTAGCGGCAGGTTGACATTGAAGCCCTCGCCAGCCCCAGCGCCAGTTTCGTCTGCAAAGCCCATAAGGAAGGGGTATTCCTCCTCCGGCCGACCATGGATGGACACATAGAGGACGTCGGGACGCTCATAGAAGATACGCTGGGTTCCATTGCCGTGGTGGTAATCAACATCAAGGATTGCCACGCGGGCTGCTCCGTGGTCTCGGAACGCCTGGGCAGCGACAGCGGCATTGTTGATGTAGCAATAGCCTCCAGCAAGATCCTGCGAGGCGTGGTGACCAGGCGGCCGACACAGTGCAAAGGCGGAATGAGCACCAGCCGCCACCAAGGCCTGCGCCGTGAGGGTAACATCGACCGCTTCCTTGATCGCTGTCCAGGTACCAGCGACGAATGGCACGCAAACATCAAAGGTGTAGCAACTGAGCATGGCCTGAACGCTGTCGCCCGGGGTCTGCCTCATGCCCCGCATTCCAAAGACATAGGCTGTCGCGAAGCCTTCGATACCAGTCTCCGCAACCCATCGGGGGTAAACGGTTTCAAGAAAGCGGACATAGCGCCGGTCATGAACGCGATGCACGGCAGCGAGGTCGTGCACCGTTGGTACATGAATCTCGGTCAATCCCGTCCGGCCAAGCTGCCGGAGGATCTGGTCCATACGCTCGGGCTTTTCGAACATTGGCACCATGCGGTTGTACATGAGTTCCTCGGCACCCGCGTGGCCACGATGCCCGTCACCATAGACAATCTTCATCGCGCGCTCCTGCTCTCTATGCCTTGAGCAACCATGCGTGTTCCTCGGCATTGTGGAACTTCCAGGTCCGCCGCGGTCCCGCCATCACGTTGAGATAATAAAGATCATAGCCATGCGTCGTGGCACAGGGATGATAGCCTTTTGGCACCAGTGTCACATCGCCGTCTTCAACCGCCATTGTCTCGTCGAGTGAACGGTCGTCGGTATACACTCTCTGGAAGGCAAAGCCCTGAGGCGGGTTGATGCGATGGTAGTAGGTCTCTTCAAGAAACGATTCGTGCGGGAGATTGTCCGTATCGTGCTTGTGCGGCGGATAGGACGATGTGCAGCCACCGGGGGTAATTACCTCTACGACAAGCAGGCCCTCAGCAGGCTCCCATTCCGGAATGATGTTCGTCACGTGGCGGGTATTGGTGCTCTTGCCGCGGGTCTCCTGGTGCAGACCATCCGGCTTGATCACGCGAGCCTCAAGCCTGCCCTCGCCAGGCGCCGTGCAGACTGCCAGGGTGAGATCGTTCTCGGCCACCACCCGCCACCGGGCTCCCCCCGGCGCATACACCGACCAGGGCTTGCCCTCGAAAGGCGAGTTGCGGCCGCCCAGCACACCGAAATCCTTTTCTTCGACAAACACATGGCCTTTGCCGGCAATAAACACGAGGCAAGATTCGCGACCAGTTTCGCCGCCGACGGCCTCGTCACCCGCCTTCAAGGCCCATAGGTCGAAGCCGACGTGTTTCCAGCCTGCGCTGGCCGGGGTGACATGCACGATACGGCCACGAGTCGCGGTGGGGTGTATCTTGAGTTTGGACATAAGTGGAATTCCCTCTCGCTACAGGCGTTCCAGTCCGCTACCGTGACATGTGCTCGCTGTCCACCAGCTTGCCAGTCAATTGCCAGATACTTGCCGTGCCCGATTCCAGAGCAAGATCAGAGCATCGAAGCGCGCCGCCATGTCGGCAATGGCCTGATCATCATTCATCTTGCCCGACAGCCAGCCTAGTGCGGCATGACTGAATATCGTGCGGCCAACGGCAAAACCCTTGACGACCGGCTGCCCTGCCGCGGCAGCAAAACCCTTGGCCAGTTCTTCTTCAGGTGCGTCAAGACCCAGCAACACGATGCCACGGCACCATGGATCATTATCGGAGATGACCCTGGCAATCTGCTCCCAAGCCTTGGCGGAAGCCTGCGGTTCAAGCTTCCACCAATCGGGCTTGATCCCAAGGACATACAACTCCTCAAGGGCGCGCGCGACGGTGTCTTCCACCAGAGGACCATTCTTCCCAGCAATGATTTCAATCAGCAATTCCCGGCCGACCCGGCGTGCGGCCTCATAGAGGGTTCGCACCGTGGCGGCCTGCTCCTGCTTCAGCGATGGCGGATCATCGGGATGATAAAAGGCAAGGCACTTGACAGTGTGAGTGACAGGCCACTCGACCAACCGCGATCCGACATCCTGGGTGAATTCGAAGCGAAGCGGACGCGAGCCGGGCTGCTCCAGCGGACGGCCGATCCACAAGCCAAGCCTGCCAGCGTCAAACATCGCCTCGCGACCATAGACGTCGTCGAGCAAAGTTCCGAAGCCGGGACGGCCCCTGGCCACGCGGCCAATCGCGGTCACGGCCAATCGTTTGAAATCATTGAGGCGTGAACGTGGTGCACCTGCCTTGTCTGCCATCTGTTCGAGCTGGACGCGATGATCGATGGCAAAGGCCAGCAGCTGATCCGGCTGTGCGCGCCGCGTGGTGGCCCAATGCACATGGTTGATCGCCTCATCCTTACGCAAGGCCTTGTGTGGACTGCCATGGGCGAGGAAGTATTGAAGCTCCTCCCAGGTCGGAATTTCAGGCGAACACAACAGGCGCGAGACGGCAAAGGCGCCGCAGGCATTGGCCCAGGTGGCGCTGATGGCATGATCCTCGCCGCGCAGCCAGCCGCGCAGGAAACCCGACATGAAACTGTCGCCAGCACCAAGAACGTTATAAACTTCAATGGGAAAGCCCTTACCGACGATGCCCTTGTCAAGCGCGTCGGGTATCGCACCGGGATAAACCACGCAGCCCATTGGCCCGCGCTTCAGGACGATCACGGCATTGGACAGAGAACGGATGATCCGGAGGGCATCTAGCGTGTTCTCACTGCCAGCGGCGATGTGAACCTCTTCTTCGGTTCCGACGATCAGATCGCAATCAGGAAGGATTGTCTTCAAGTGCTCGGAAACACGATCAGACCTGATGTAGCGCTCCTCGCCTGCGGCGTGGCCCGCGAGGCCCCACAGATTGGGGCGGTAATCGATATCGAAGATGACCCTGGCACCATTGGCCCTAGCAATGCGCATGGCCTTGCGCTGGGCGGCATCCGTGTTGGGCGTGGCGAAATGCGTGCCGGTCACCAAAACCGCAGCGGCCGACTTCACGAAGGCGTCGTCGATATCGTCTTCGCAGAGCGCGCCGTCGGCACAGTTGTCACGATAGAAGATGAGCGGAAAGGTCTTGTCATTCTCAACAGATAGCAGCACGAGCGCGGTCAGCCGCACGGGGTCCGTGACGATGCCCTCTGCTGACACGCCCTCCCGAGCCATCTGCTCCTTCACGAAGCGACCCATTTGCTCATCGCCAACCCGCGTAATGAGCGCCGAGCGCAGCCCGAGCCGCGCCGTGCCGATGGCGATATTGGCCGGGCAACCTCCCACCGACTTGGCAAAGGAGGTAACATCCTCCAGACGGGAGCCGATTTGCTGGCCATAGAGGTCCACCGAGCAGCGCCCGATGGTGATGACGTCCAACCGCCCAGCCAAATCCGAGGCTGCTGCCATGATGCTCTCCGAAACCAGCACTGATCCCTTGACAATACGAAACATCAATTCCAAAGTGAAGTCAAATCAGAACGTTTGTTCCAAATTCACCCTGGATGGCTGACCGGGCAAGATCGGACTCACCAGGAGGCTTGTTTTATCGTAGGATGCCACGAGCCTTCGACCAATGACCTGACGGAGATAAGTCATGATAAGATTTGGAGTTTTGGGCGCAGGCCGCATCGGCAAGGTGCATGCCCGGACGATTGCCGCTTCGGGCAAGGCGACAGTCGCCTATCTGGCGGATGCCATGCCCAAGGCAGCGGCCGACCTGGCGGCAGAGGTTGGCGCCAAGGTTGCCAGCGTTGAAGACATCATCAAGGCCAAGGACGTTGACGCCATTCTCATCGCGACGCCAACCCCTTTCCACGCCGAGCAAATCGAGGCCGGTTCGAATGCCGGGAAGGCCGTGCTGTGCGAGAAGCCGGTGAGCCTGTCGGTGGCCAGGATCGAGGAATGCCTCAAGACCGTCGAGCAGAACAAGACCAAGCTGATGATCGGCTTCAACCGCCGCTTCGACCCCAATTTCGCCGCCCTGCAGAAACGCCTCCGTGAGGGCGCGGTCGGCACCATCGAAATGGCCACCATCATCAGCCGCGACCCCGGCCCGCCGCCCATGGACTATGTCAAGATCTCGGGCGGCCTGTTCCGCGACATGATGATCCATGACCTTGATCTGGCTCGCTTTCTTGTGGGCGAAGAGTTCGTGACGGTGACCGCGCTGGGCGCCTCCCTGGTCGACAAGGCGATCGGCGAGGCCGGAGACGTGGACACCGCCGCCGTGCAGATGCAGACGGCCTCCGGCAAGATCTGCGTCATCACGAATTCCCGTCGCGCAACATATGGTTACGACCAGCGCATCGAGGTGCACGGCTCCAAGGGCATGCTGCGGGCGGGCAATGTGCACAACACCACCGTCGAACTGGCCACCGCCGAGGGTTTCCGCGAGGACCCGATCCTGCACTTCTTTACCGAGCGCTACGGCCAGGCCTATGCCAATGAAGTGCTGGCCTTCATCGACTCGGTGAGCAACGGCGCCCCCATTTCGCCCAATGGAACCGATGGCCTCAGGGCCCAGCAACTCGCTGATGCTGCTACAGAATCCTGGAAAACTGGCAAGCCGGTGAAAGTGAGCTGACCGCCATGAACATCGACTCGCTGAAGAACCTTTCGATGGATGGCAAGACCGCCATCATCACCGGCTCCACCCAGGGGCTGGGCGAAACCATCGCCCATCTCTTCGCCGACCGCGGCGTGGCCAATCTGGTGATCACCGGCCGCAACGCCGAGCGCGGCGCCAGGGTCAAGGCGGCACTCGAGGCAAAGAAGGTAAAAACCGTTTTCGTTCAAGCAGATCTGGCCAATTTGGCGGAGGCGCGCAAGATCGTGGCGGCCTGCGACTCCAGCTTTGGCCGGATCGACGCGCTGGTCAATGCGGCGGCGATCACCGACCGCGGCACCATCTGGGACACCAGCCCGGAGCTCTATGACCTGATGTTCAACACCAATGTGCGCGCCCCCTTCTTCCTCATGCAGGATGCGTTGCATCTGATGAAAAAGTCCAAGATTTCCGGTACGATAGTCAACATCCTGTCGATGTCCGGGCATGGCGGGCAGGACTTCATCTCGGCCTATTGCGGCTCGAAGGGCGCGCTCGCCACGCTCACCCGCAACGTGGCCTTCTCGGTGATGGCCTACCGCATCCGCGTCAATGGCCTCAACATCGGCTGGATGGACACGCCGGGCGAAGACCGGATCATGAAGACCTATCACGCCGCCGACCCCGACTGGCTGAAAAAAGCCGAGGCCGGACGGCCATTTGGCCGGTTGCTGAAGCCCGCCGAGGTGGCCCGCGCGGTGGCCTATCTGTCGAGCGAGGAATCCGGCCTGATGACCGGCTCGATCATCGACTTCGACCAGCAGGTGCTGGGCGCGGCCAACTCGACGCCAGAGCCGCCACCCGCCAATTGGTGATGCAAAAGCGTGCCGGCGGTTGTCAAAAACGTTGCCGCCGGTTGCCAAATCGTTGCGTTTCATTGCCAACGCGTTGCGCACGGAGCAGCAGACCACGCGACAGCTCTGCGACGAGACGATTGAAAACGATATTACATAAAAACGATTTCGAATATTCATATATTCATACTTGATTTTTGCACGCGGACGGTGTGTCCTCACCGGGCGAGACCGGGCGCACCCTTCGATCACCGGATGGGGCAATCGGCCGGGTCATCGCGGGAGCGATCCTTCGCTTGGGGTGAGCATGGCGGGCCAGTACCTCACGGCGGTGTTCGAGATGCGGCCGACGCGGCGCAAGGCGGCGGTGATGGAGCATGTGCGCCGCACGGCGGAGGAGGTCTTCTGGTCGGTGATGGCGCCCGCCAACAAGGCAGCGGCCGACCAGGCGGTGGCAACCCGGGACAAGACGGAACAGCGCAAGCTGATTTCGACCTATGAGGTGCGAAGCCTTGCAGAGGCCGCAAGGGCAGGACTGATCGAAGCTGTGGCCCAGGGCCTGGCGCGTGATGCCCGAACGGCGGTGTCTTCCTATGTTGAAAAGCGGCAAAAGGGACAATCCGCAGGATGGCCCCAGCGGAAGCTTGCCAAGGCCTCGGGCTATGAGGATGGCCTTGCCGCCCTGGCAGCGGCGATGACGCGGGAGGACGAGAGCGCCGCGCGCGACCTGTTCACCTCCGCCACGCGCGAGCCCCCGCTGCGGCCCCTGGCCTTTGCGCGTGAGCGCGATGCGCGCATCGTGCGCAGGCACAAGAACGGCCA
>NZ_JBIIDX010000042.1:0-21180 GCF_044238155.1 Aestuariivirga sp.
CGCCCCCCTTTCGGTGCTGCTCGACCGGCTGGCCCCGGCGCGCCTGCTGACCTTTCTGGGCTTCGCTGCCTTTGCCACGGGCCTGTTCATGAGCGGCTTCGCGACGAGACTGTCGGGCCCTGACGAACTGTTCTGGCCGCAGGTGGTGCGCGGCGTGGCGCTCGGCTTCTGCATCGTGCCGGTGACCCGCTTTGCGCTGGGCTTCCTGCCGCTCGACCGGGTGAGCGACGCCAGCGGCCTCTACAACCTGTCGCGGGCGCTGGGAGGCGTCATCGGCATCGCCCTGATCGACACCGTCCTGTTCACCCGCAGCGCCGAACACGCCGATCGCCTGAAGGACCTGATGGAGGCGGACCCCGCCGCTGCCGCAGCAGCGCTCGCCATCGGCATCGACGAACTGCCCGATCTCGATGATCCAACGGGTCTGCTGGGGGTGATGGACATCCTGCAGGAAGCCGCCGTGACGCTCGCAGTCAACGAGGCCTGGCTGATGCTGGGCGGACTCACCTGCCTGGGTGTGGTGCTGGTGTGGTGGCTTGGGCCGATTCGGGAACCCAAACCGGGCATTCCTTTGGGCCAGCAGGCCGAATTCTAAACCAAAGGACGTCCTGCGCGGCCTGTGGATAGCGGTGATGGGCCCGGCGCGAAAAACATTTGCATGCGCAAGTCGGCACTTGACAGGCTTGGCTGGCGCCAGGCCCAAGGCGAGAGGTGGCTGTTGATAGCGCGCATAAGCTGCGAGAGTCCTTGAGGTTAGGACGAGAATCGGATGAAGTAACCCTTGTCGATGCCGGTGGCGCGTTTACACCCACAACATCTGGTATTAACCAGTCGTTAACACACTAGCTGTTGACGCCAATCCGGCATTGGTACTAGTTTGTGACAAGAGATGAGGGGTCGAGGTTCGGGAACCAGGGGCGGTCGTCGCACTTCGCAAATCACTCAATAGCAGGAAGCCTGAACCAGTCAGGGGGCAGTGGCCTCAGGGCGATGGGACGTGTGTCTGGCATTGGGGTGTAGTGAGCACCGCGTGGCGCAGCCTTGGCGCGTGCGGCAACGAAGATGAAAAGAGGGACTGAAGATGCGCATTGAACGTCGTTACACCAAAGCTGGTCTGGAGCCTTACGCGGAGATCTCCTTCCGCCGCGCCACCAGCGAGATCAAGAACCCGGACGGGTCTGTGGTGTTCCGACTCGAGAACATTGATGTTCCGGCCTCCTGGAGCCAGGTGGCGACCGACATTCTTGCGCAGAAGTATTTCCGAAAGGCCGGCGTGCCCGCGGCCCTGAAGCGGGTCGAGGAGGAAACAGTGCCCTCCTGGCTTTGGCGCTCCGTGCCCGACGAGGCCGCGCTCGCCGAACTTCCGGAGAAAGAGCGTTTCACCGGCGAGCGGTCTTCGACGCAGGTCTTCAACAGGCTCGCGGGGACGTGGACCTATTGGGGCTGGAAGGGCAAGTATTTCGATACAGAGGCGGATGCGCGCGCGTTCTACGACGAAATGTGCTACATGCTGGCGACCCAGAAGTGCGCGCCCAATTCCCCGCAGTGGTTCAATACCGGGCTGCACTGGGCCTATGGCATCGATGGCCCTGGCCAAGGGCATTACTATGTCGACCCCGAAACCGGCCGGCTGACCAAGTCAAAGTCGGCCTATGAGCACCCGCAGCCGCATGCGTGCTTCATCCAATCGGTGGCGGACGACCTCGTCAATGAGGGCGGCATCATGGACCTGTGGGTGCGCGAAGCGCGCCTGTTCAAATATGGCTCCGGCACTGGCTCCAACTTCTCTGACCTGCGGGGCGAGAACGAAAAGCTGTCGGGCGGCGGCAAGTCATCGGGACTGATGAGCTTCCTCAAGATCGGCGACCGCGCGGCAGGCGCCATCAAGTCCGGCGGCACGACGAGGCGCGCCGCCAAGATGGTGATCGTCGACGTCGACCACCCAGACGTCGAGGAATTCATCGAATGGAAGGTCAGGGAAGAGCAGAAGGTGGCCTCCCTCGTTACCGGCTCGAAGGTGGTGAAAAAGCACCTTCAGGCCGTGATGAAGGCCTGCGTCAACTGCGAAGGCCCGGGCGAAGACTGCTTCGAGATCGAGAAGAACCCGGCCCTGAAGCGTGCCGTGCGTGAAGCCCGCAAGGCGATGGTGTCCGACAACTACATCAAGCGTGTGATCCAGTTTGCCAAGCAGGGCTACAAGGAGATCGCCTTCGACACCTATGACACGGACTGGGATGGAGAGGCTTATCGGACTGTGTCCGGCCAGAACTCCAACAACTCGGTGCGGGTAACGGACGAGTTCCTGAAGGCGGTGGAACGCAATGACGACTGGTCGCTGACTTCGCGGCTGAGCGGCAAGGTTACGCAAACGCTGAAGGCCTCGACTCTATGGGACAAGATCGCCCATGCCGCATGGGCCTCGGCCGACCCGGGAATCCAGTATCACACCACCATCAACGACTGGCACACCTGCCCTGCCTCGGGCCAGATCCGCGCCTCGAACCCCTGCTCTGAATACATGTTCCTCGATGATACGGCGTGCAACCTTGCCTCGCTGAACCTGCTTCAGTTCCGCGACGGCGCGTCCGGCCGCTTCGAGATCGACTCCTTTGAGCATGCGGTGCGGTTGTGGACCATCGTTCTCGAAGTGTCGGTGATGATGGCGCAGTTTCCGTCCAAGGAAATCGCCCGGCTGTCCTATGAGTTCCGCACCCTCGGGCTGGGCTTCGCCAATATCGGCGGCCTGCTGATGACCGGCGGCATTCCCTATGACAGTCATGAGGGCCGCGCCATCTGTGCCGCCATCTCGGCCATCATGACTGGAATATCCTATGCGACCTCCGCCGAAATGGCGAAGGAACTTGGCCCCTTCCCCGGCTTTGCCAGGAACCGCGATCACATGCTGCGCGTGATGCGCAACCATCGCCGCGCAGCCTATGGCGCCGCCGTGGGCTATGAGGGGCTCAACACCGTGCCGGTGGCGCTCGACGAAACCGACCTCAAGGACGCAGCACTGGCTGCCGCGGCGCGCCGCGCCTGGGACCTTGCCGTATCGCTTGGCGAACAGCATGGCTATCGCAATGCGCAGGCCACGGTGATCGCGCCAACCGGCACGATCGGTCTGGTGATGGATTGCGACACGACCGGCATCGAGCCCGACTTCGCTCTGGTGAAGTTCAAGAAGCTGGCAGGTGGCGGGTACTTCAAGATCATCAATCAGGCCGTACCGGAGGCGCTGCGTACGCTGGGCTACGCCCAGGAGGAGATCGAGAAGATCATCGCTTATGCTGTAGGCCACGGATCGCTGGCGGAGGCCCCCGCCCTGAACCATGCGGCGCTGAAGGCCAAAGGCTTCGGTGATGAACAGATCGCCAAGGTCGAGGCGGGGCTCGCATCAGCCTTCGACATCAAGTTCGTGTTCAACAAGTGGACGCTTGGCGAAGAGTTCTGCCGCAGCGTTCTGGGTCTCACGGACGCGGAACTGAATGATTTCGGCTTCGACCTGCTCGTGCATCTCGGCTTCTCGAAGCCCGATATCGAGAAGGCCAACATCCATGTCTGTGGCGCCATGACCCTCGAGGGTGCGCCTGGCCTCAGGCCGGAGCATCTGCCGGTGTTCGATTGCGCCAATCCCTGTGGAAGGCTGGGCAAGCGCTATCTGTCGGTCGAAAGCCATATCCGGATGATGGCCGCCAGTCAGCCCTTCATCTCCGGCGCCATCTCCAAGACCATCAACATGCCCAACGATGCGTCCGTGGAGGATTGCGCCAACGCCTACATGCTGTCGTGGAAGCTGGCGGTCAAGGCCAACGCCCTGTACCGAGACGGCTCCAAGCTGTCACAGCCGCTCTCGGCGCAGCTCATCGCCGACGATGAGGACGATGCCGATGAGGTTGCAGAAAGCCTGCTGGCCCGGCCGGCCGCGCAGCGCGTCGAAACGGTGGTCGAAAAGATCATTGAGCGCGTGGTGGAGCGGGAACGCTCTCGCCTCAAGCTGCCGCACCGCCGCAAAGGCTACACCCAGAAGGCCGTGGTGGGTGGACACAAGGTCTATCTCCGCACCGGTGAGTATGACGATGGCAAGCTGGGCGAGATCTTCATCGACATGCACAAAGAAGGCGCTGCATTGCGCGCAATGATGAACAACTTCGCCATCGCGGTGTCGGTCGGCCTGCAATATGGCGTACCGCTGGAGGAGTTCGTCGACGCCTTCACCTTCACCAAGTTTGAGCCGGCAGGCATGGTGCAGGGCAACGACTCGATCAAGAATGCGACCTCGATCCTCGACTACGTGTTCCGTGAACTGGCGGTGTCCTATCTCGGCCGCAACGACCTTGCCCATGTCGAAGCTTCCGAAATGGGCTTCGACTCGCTCGGCAAGGGCGAAGGTGCCGACAACTCTCCTCGCGTGCCCGCTGCCCGGGTGCTGTCGTCAGGCTTCGTGCGCAAACCGAACCTGGCGGCGGCGAATGTGGTGGTGATGTCCGGCGCACAGGCTGCGGGCTCTTCCGCGTCCTTGCAGGCCGTACAGATGCGGGCGGAAGCACAAGGCGCACTGGCGCTCGCGGAAGCCGCGGTGGTTTCCGGCGGCAGCCGCCAGGAGGCCACGCTGACGCTTGAGGCCGCTGTCGTTGCCACGACTGACCGCCGCCTCGAGGCGCGCATGAAGGGCTATGAGGGCGAGAGTTGCTCAGAGTGCGGCAACTTCACCATGGTGCGCAACGGAACCTGCCTCAAATGCGATACCTGCGGCTCGACGAGCGGCTGCTCGTAAGCCACGGCGGCATCACATTCAAAACCCGGAGGCCGGCGCGAGTCGGCCTCTTTTTTTGTTCCGCGAGAGGGGTTTCAGGGAGCGGCCTGAAGATTTTTCCACAATTTCTTCCGGCCGCGCAGCTTGCCTCTTGACATCCAAACAGCCCGAAAACACCGAAAAAACAGTGGATCGTCAGCATACTGACATATGCAGAAAAACCGCTTATTCATTGGATTTTTCGATGAAAACGACCCGTTTGTCCGTGCAAGGATGGTTTTGCCAGTTTTCCTAGCGTTTACCTATTGTTAGCGAGATTTCCGGATATTGCCCTTCGTTGATCGGCGTATTGCCGAATCACACAAGCGGGTGCAAACACGTGACAACGACGGAACAGGTTCGGTTTTTCGATACCAGCATGTCCGTCCCTGTGAGGCTTACCTGCGTTGTGGGGCACTAACAACTCTAGGAGAGACAGCAATGGCTGCGAAGAAAGCTGCGAAGAAGACTGCAAAGAAGGCCGCCAAGAAGCCGGCTAAGAAGAAGGCCGCCAAGAAGAAGGCCAAGAAGAAGTAATCTTCTTATACTTGAGGACTGGACCCCGGACGGCAATCGCCTCCGGGGTCAGTTCTTTCAGAGACTGCGAAAGGGCCGCTCTCATGGGCGGCCTTTCGCGTTCCCGCCGCGGCCACTACTGGTAGACGTAGACCTTGGCGCCGATCTCAACGCGTTCATAGAGTTCGATGACATCGGCATTCATCATCCGGATGCAGCCCGATGAGACGGCCCCGCCGATCGAGCCCGGGGCATTGGTGCCGTGAATGCGGTAGATCTTTCCGCCGATGTAGAGAGCGCGCGCGCCCAGTGGATTTTCAGGGCCACCTGCCATCACGCTTGGCAGATGGTGGCCCTTGGCAGCTTCGCGCCTGATCATCTGCTCGGGCGGGCGCCAGGTGGGCCACTCGGCCTTGCTGACGATCGAGGACGTGCCCGACCACTGAAAACCCTCGCGGCCGACACCGACACGGTAGCGGCGCGCCTCGCCCGGGCCAGTGACGAGATAGAGCGCGCGTTCGGGCGTCGAGATCACCAGTGAACCCGGCGCATACTGCCCGGCCTTGGCCCAGCTTATGTCTTCGCCCGTCGGCACATCGCGCGCTTCGCCCACAGCCGAGGCACGCCGGACACTGGCCCGCGGCTTTGAACTGAGCAGGCACCCGAAGAACCCTCGACAGGTGGTGGCGGGCTGCTGTCGGGCCTCTGCCTTGCGGGCCTCGGCAAGCTTCCGGGCGGCAGCTGCCTTTCTGGCATCGGCCCGCTTCTTGGCCTGGGCGGCCTTCTTCGCTTCGGCAGCTTTCTTCGCTTCGGCGGCTTTCTTCGCTTCGGCAGCTTTCTTCGCTTCGGCGGCTTTCTTCGCTTCGGCGGCTTTCTTCGCTTCGGCGGCTTTCTTCTTCTTGAGAAGCACCTGCTCCTGCTGCTGCTCGGCCGTCGCGGTGGCGGCACAAGCCGGCACCATCACGGCCACAGGCAGGCTGGCCAGCATCAGGGCCAGCACCGCCTTGCGCATCGCACTCACCAGGCTGATCATCACAAAACATCCTCCGGCCGGACCGCGGCAATGCCCACGTGCGACCGCCAATTTGCCGTTGCGTTCGCGGGTTCATCACCTATGCTCAATCCCCGGTCATCCGTCCATCGCCGAGGAGCTTCCATGTCAATGGTCCACAAATACTTTACGATTGCTTGTCTGCCAGCCGCATTGCTGGTTCCGGGCCTGGCCTGGGCCGATGAACCGCCTCCGGCGGTGCAGGCGCTGCTCGCCAACCTCGAGCGGCAGGTCGCAGCCAAGCCCAGCTACGAGGCGCTCAGCGTGGACGGCGCAGGCAACGTCACAATTACCAACCTGACGCTGACGCTGCTGCCTTCGGGGGAGAATCCCGGATTCACCTTCAAGACCGGCGAGATGGCGCTCTCCGACATAGCCGAACAGGGCGCCGGCTTCTGGGAGGTCGGCGCGGCGCGCTTCACCAACACGGCGCTCGAGATCAACGGCGGCGATGTCGCAATCTCGGTCAGCGTGCCCAATTCCAGCGCCGAAGGCTGGTTCATCCGCGAACTCAGCGCCAACCCCTCGCCCCAGGAAAAGCTCATGTCGGCTGGCACCTTCGCCAGGAAAATGGCCGGCGGCCCGGTCAACATCACCTCGAACGGCCAGACGGTGAACATCGACAGTCTCGAAACCACCTGGGACGGCGACCCCGCAACGGGCGCCGGCACCTTCACCTCGAAGATCAGCAATGTCGCGATCCCAGAGTCCGTGCTCACGCTGATGGGCGAGGGCGGCATGCTGCGCCAGCTCGGCTACTCCGCGCTGAACCTCGATCTTGCCAGCAACGGCGCGCTGAGCGTCAACGGCGACAAGCTCGGCTATGACTTCGGCTTCACCGTCACAGCACGCGACATGGGCAGCCTGGGCATCAAGGGCGCTGTGGCCGATATCCCGGTGGATGCCTACAACGCCCTGATGCAGGCCCAGCAGGATGGCGAGACCGCAGATCTCGACGTCTATGGGCCCGAGCTGGCAGGCGTCGTCATCAATGGCGCGGCACTGCGCTTCGAGGATGCCTCGATCCTTGGCAAGCTGCTGCCGCTGATCGCGGCCAGCCAGGGCATGGATGAGAAAACCATGGTGGCGAGCATTCCGCCGACTCTGCAGCTGATGCTGGTGCAGATGCAAAACGAAGCCTTCACCGCCCAGGCGGTGGAGGCAGTAACCCGCTTCCTCGCGGACCCCAAGTCGATCACCATCAGCCTCAAACCACCAGAGAGGCTGACGGTATCGGACTTCACGGCTCTGGACCAGACAAAGCCGGGCGAGGCGATCAGCAGGCTGGGCCTCACGGTCACAGCCAACGACTAGGGCAAGAACCTGCTCGGGGTTCAGCTCCAGTCGAGCACCACCTTGCCACAGCGGCCCTGCTGCATCAGGGCGAAGCCCTTGGCATACTCCGCCGCTGCCATGCGGTGAGTGATGACCCTGCGCACGTCAAGCCCGGACTGCAGCATGGCAATCATCTTGTACCAGGTCTCGAACATCTCGCGGCCGTAGATGCCCCTGATGGTGAGCGACTTGAAGATCACCCGGTTCCAGTCCACGGTGGATGGACCCGAGGGAATGCCCAGCATGGCGATCCGGCCACCCATGATCATCCGGTCCACCATCTGGTCAAAGGCCTGGGGCGCGCCGGACATCTCGAGGCCGATGTCGAAGCCCTCGCTCATCCTGAGCCGGTGCATGACATCGGCCAGATCCTCCCGCGCCACATTGACGGTCACGGCATCAGTCACCTCATTGCAGAGGGACAGACGGTAGTCGTTGATGTCGGTCACCACCACGTGGCGCGCACCCACGTGACGGCAGACGGCGGCCGCCATGATGCCAATCGGACCGGCGCCAGTGATCAGAACGTCCTCGCCGACCAGATCGAAGGAGAGCGCGGTATGCACCGCATTGCCGAGCGGGTCGAGAACGGCACCGATCTCGTCGTCGATCTCGGGAGGCAGGTGAATGGCGTTGAAGGCCGGGATGCACAGATACTCCGCGAAGGCGCCCGGCACGTTGACCCCAACGCCCTTCGTCTCGGGATCGAGGTGGAAGTGCCCGGCCCGCGCCATGCGACTTTTCATGCCGATGAGATGGCCCTCGCCCGAGACACGATCCCCCTCCTTCACGGTCCGGACATGACTGCCCACCGCCGCCACACGGCCGGCGAATTCATGGCCCACGACCATGGGCACCGGGATGGTCTTCCGGGCCCAGGCGTCCCAGTTCCAGATGTGGAGGTCGGTGCCGCAGATGCCGGTTTTCTCCACCTTGACCAGAATGTCGTCGGGGCCTGGCTGGGGCACAGCCTCCTCGCGCATCACAAGCCCTTCGGCGCGGTCTGCCTTGACCAGTGCGCGCATGTCAGATCACTCCCAGGTCACGGCCGGTGGCAGTGAAGGCTGCCACTGCCGCATCAATGTCAGCAGGCGTATGCGCGGCCGACATCTGGGTGCGAATGCGCGCCTCGCCCTTCGGCACCACGGGAAAGAAGAAGCCCGTCACGTAGACACCCTCTTCGTAGAGCCTTGCCGCCATGTCCTGGGCAAGCTGCGCCTCACCCAGCATGACGGGAATGATCGGATGTTCGCCGGCGAGCAGGCGGAAGCCGGCCGCCGCCATGCCAGCACGGAAGCGCCGGGCGTTGGCGAGCAAGCGCGCACGAAGCTCATCGCCCTGCTCCGCAAGGTCAATGGCGGCAATGGCAGCCGCAACCAGTGGCGGTGGCAGCGCATTGGAAAACAGGTAGGGCCGCGCACGCTGGCGCATCAGGTCGATCACCGGCTGGCTCGCCGCAATATAGCCCCCGGCCGACCCTCCGAGGGCCTTGCCGAGCGTGCCGGTGAGAATGTCCACCCTGACGCCAGCCCGATGGGGCGTGCCGCGGCCCTGGGGCCCGATGAAACCGGTGGCGTGGCAATCGTCCACCATGATCAAAGCATCGAACCGGTCGGCGAGGGCGCGGATCTCGGTGAGCTTCGCGAAGTAGCCGTCCATCGAGAAGACGCCATCGGTGACGATGATCAGCCGACGGCAGCCACCAGCACGCGCCTGGGAGAGCTGCGCCTCGAGATCGCCCATGTCGCCATTGGCGAAACGAAAGCGGCGGGCCTTGGACAGCCGGATGCCATCGATGATCGAAGCGTGGTTGAGCGCGTCGGAGACGATGGCGTCCTGCTCGCCAAAGAGCGGTTCGAAGACGGCGCCGTTGGCGTCGAAGCAGGCCGCAAAGAGGATCGAATCCGCCATGCCAAGGTAGTCTGCGATGCGGCGTTCCAGCGCCAGGTGAAGATCGCTGGTACCGCAGATGAAGCGGACCGACGCCATGCCAAGACCATGACTGTCGAGCGCGCGCCGGGCCGCTTCGATGAGGACAGGATGATCGGCAAGGCCGAGATAGTTGTTGGCGCAGAAATTCAGCACCTCGCGGCCACCCGCCACCCGGATATGGGCAGACTGATGCGACAGGATGGGACGCTCAGCCTTCCAAAGCGACTGGGCACGGATTGCCGCAAGTTCAGCGGAAATGGCCTCCAGTGTGGTGCTCATGACAGGATACTACCCACTGAAGCCGCAACTGAGAAGCGTCGAAGTCTTTCACCCTGCCCCGCGCCATGCTACGAGCGCCAGCATGCGAGAGCCCCTTCATATCATCGGCGCCGGAATGGCGGGCTGCGAGGCCGCCTGGCAGGCAGCCAAGGCCGGCCTCGCCGTTGTGCTGCACGAGATGCGCCCGCATGTCACCACCGATGCCCACAAGACTGCGGGATTCGCCGAACTGGTGTGCTCCAATTCCTTCCGATCCGACGATGCCAACCAGAATGCCGTGGGACTGCTGCACTGGGAGATGCGCCAGGCAGGATCGCTGATCATGGCGATGGCCGATCGCCACCAGGTTCCGGCGGGCGGTGCCCTGGCTGTCGACCGAGACGCATTTTCAGACGGCGTAACCCAAGAGTTGAAACGCCACCCCCTGATCTCTGTCGTGGAAGGCGAGATCGCGGGCCTGCCACCGGATCACTGGCAGAACGTCATCATCGCCACCGGCCCCCTCACGTCGCCAGCGCTGGCCAGCGCCATTCGCGCGCTGACCGGCGAGGAGGCGCTCGCCTTCTTCGATGCCATAGCCCCCATCGTGCACCGCGAGACGATCAACATGGATGTGGCATGGTTCCAGTCGCGCTACGACAAGGAGGGCCCCGGCGGCACCGGCAAGGATTATATCAACTGTCCGATGACGCGCGCCCAGTATGACAATTTCATCCGTATGCTGATTGACGGGGAGAAGACGGACTTCCGCGAGTGGGAAGCCTCGACGCCATATTTCGATGGCTGCCTGCCCATCGAGGTGATGGCCGAGCGCGGACCGGAAACGCTGCGCCATGGCCCGATGAAGCCGCGCGGCCTCACCAACGCCCACAACCCGGCAGAAAAACCCTATGCCGTGGTGCAGCTGCGCCAGGACAATCAGCTGGGCACGCTGTACAACATGGTCGGGTTCCAGACGAAACTCAAATATGCCGAACAGGTGAAGGTGTTCCGCACCATCCCCGGGCTCGAGACCGCCGAATTCGCGAGGCTTGGCGGACTGCACCGCAATACGTTTCTCAACAGTCCGCGCGTACTGGACGAGCGCCTGCGCCTGAAGGCAGCCCCCCGGCTGCGCTTTGCCGGCCAGATCACCGGCGTCGAGGGCTATGTGGAGAGCGCCGCCATGGGACTGCTCGCCGGACGAATGGCTGCGGCGGAAGCGCTGGGCCTGCCGGTGACCCTGCCCCCCGCCACCACGGGGCATGGAGCCCTTCTCAACCACATCACAGGCGGCCACATCGAGACGACGGACCGGCGGGGCTCGTCCTTCCAGCCGATGAACGTCAATTTCGGACTATTCCCTCCAATCGAGAAGCTGAGGGTGAAGGATGGCAAGCGGCTCAAGCACGCCGAGCAGGCGGTGGAGCGAAAACGCAGCTACTGCCTGCGCGCCCAGCGGGATTTCAAGGCGTGGCTTGCCAACGCGCAGATGCAGGCCGCGGAGTGACCGGCACTACCGGTGAGGACAAGCGGCCCTTTACGCCTGCAGGGACCACCTCTCGACCTCGGCGCGATGGGCCTCACGGCGCCTTGCCGACCCTTACCCCCAGCGCCGAGCGGTCCACCACATCGTCAGCTGCCGGCGCAAGGGTGACACGCTGAGCGGCACATCCGGCGCAGCAGCGATCCGCTTCAGGTAGAGACTCGTCAGGCTCAGCGGCAGGACGGCGGGCAACAAGGCCCGGGGAAGGGCCGGAACGAGGGCCAGCGCCTCGCCAAGCCGATGAACGGCATGGGCGATGGCAAGCTCCAGCGTCATGCCTGGCGGCAGGAATGGACCGCGGCGGCGTGGATCGGCAAGGACCAGGGTCAGCCCGGCTGCCACGCCACCAAGGCCTGCCACCTCGCTTGCCTTGGGTGCGGCGGCCCGATCGAGGATCATCGCAGCCATCAGCATGAGCCGCGAGCGGGTTTCACCCAGATAGGCTTCCAGTGCAGTCAGATCGGGCATGGGATCGCTGAACAGGTCAAACTCATGGGCAGTGACGAGATCAAGCAACGCCTGCTTCGGAAGCCCCCCAGCGCCAATCGCCCGCGCCAGAGCAGCAGCCACGGGATGCCCACCACCTTCACCGCCGGCATAAAGGCTCTCGATTGTATCGCGCCACCACTGCAGCCGGATCATGCCGATCGCCACCTCGCTCACCAGCAGCGGTATGCGCGACACCTCGACGTGGAAGGCGTAGAGGGCCAGAAGGTCGGCCCGCTTGTCATCAGGGGCAAACAGGCTTGCGAGGTAAAGGTCCCGGTCGTGGGTGCGCACGATGTCAGGAATGCTGCTCATGCAGGATGATGCATGGCGATCAGGGCTGCTGCCACGCGGCGCTTCTCGGCGAGCAGAAGATTGTAGGTTGCCACCGCATGGCCAGTGGCCATCGCATCATAGACAATGCCTGACACCGCGAGCGCTGCCCGAACCGCTTGCGGCGGCCGGGCCATTCCGGGGCCCATCCCGATGATCAGGAGATCGATGCGACCGGCCTCGGACAACACTGGCGCGAAATCAGACGGTTGCAAACCAGAAGCCTCTACGCTCCAGCCATATATGCCTGATGGAAGCGCCAGCACCGAACCACGGTGCGACATGCCGGCAAACCCGAAGCCGCCGCCACCGTAGCAGTCAATCGGCACCTGGCCGGGGTAGTGCGGGATCACGGCTGGGCAGCAACCTGCTCTCCGGCTGCTGCCGCCGCCTTCTGCGCCTCGCGCGGCGTGCCGAGCAGCAACAACACCGGCGTGGCAATGAAATAGGACGAATAGGTGCCGACGATCACCCCCCAGATCATGGTGAAGGTGAAACCCGCTATCACTTCACCGCCCCAGATGTAGAGGGCGAGCAGTGCCAGCAGAACCGAGACCGACGTCATCAGGGTGCGGGGCAGCACAGAATTGATCGAGAAGTCCATGAGATCGGCGAAGGGCATGGACTTGTACTTGCGCAGGAACTCGCGGATGCGATCATAGATGACCACCGTATCGTTCAGCGAATAGCCAATGATCGTGAGGATCGCCGCAATGATCGAGAGATTGAACTCCAGACCCAGGAGACAGAACAGGCCGATGGTCAGGATCACGTCATGCATCAGAGAGGCAATGGCGCCGAGCGCGAATTGCCATTCGAAACGGAACCACACATAGATCAGCACCAGGAACAGCGCGATCACGACAGCGAGAATGCCCTGCTGGGCAAGCTCGCCAGACACCTTGGGGCCTACCACCTCGACGCTGCGGTATTCGACGCCTGCGCCCAGCGCTTCCTTGATCTTGTTGACCGCTACCTGCTGCGCCTGCTCGCCTCCCTCCTGGGTGCCGATGCGGATCAGTACGTCATTGGGCGAACCGAACTCCTGCAACTCTCCAGCGCCTAGGCCCAGCCCATTGATGGTGGAGCGAAGACTGTCGAGATTGGCCGGCTCAGCGGTGCGGATGGTGATGACGGTGCCGCCCTTGAAGTCGACACCCATGTTAAGGCCAACGAACACGAACAGCAGGATCGAAGCCGCGCAGAGGATCCCCGATGCGAGGTAACCATAGCGGCTGAACCGCATGAACGGGATCTTGGTGTCGTCCGGGATGAGGCGGATGCCTTTCATGAGACTGCCCCCGCCTTACAGCGGGACCTCCTTTGGACGCTTCCACTTCACCCACGTGGCGACGATGAGCTGCGTGAGCGCGAAGGCCGTGAACATGGTTGTGATGATGCCGATGAACAAAGTAACGGCAAAGCCTCGGATTGGCCCCGAGCCAACGCCGAACAGGGCAAGCGCCGCCACCAGTGTCGTCAGGTTGGCGTCCCAGATCGTTCCAAGCGCAGCCTTGAAACCCGTTTCGATGGCGCTCAGCGCCGATCGTCCGTTGCGCCATTCTTCGCGGACACGCTCGTAAATCAGCACATTCGAATCGACCGCCATGCCCATGGTCAGGACGATGCCGGCAATGCCGGGTAGCGTGAGCGTGAAGCCGAAAAAGGACATCAGCGCGATGAGCGTCAGCAGATTCACCAGCAGGGCGATGTTGGCGAAGATGCCGAACAGGCCATAACCGACAATCATGAAGATGAGCACGAGAACCAGCCCGATCGCGGACGCGATCAGGCCGGCCCGGATCGAATCCGACCCGAGGCTCGGACCCACGGTGCGCTCCTCCACGATGGTGAGCTTGGCTGGCAGCGCACCGGAGCGAAGCACCACCGCAAGATCATTCGTCTCCTGCACCGTGAAATTGCCGGAGATCTGGCCGGAGCCGCCCAGAATGGGCTCGTTGATGCGCGGATAGCTCACCACCTTTTCGTCGAGTATGATTGCGAAGGGCTTGCCGACATTGTCGCGCGTGAGCTTTGCGAACCTGTCGGCTCCCTTGGTGTTGAAGCGGAACGACACCACGGCCCGGTTGTTCTGGTCAAAGGCGCTGCGCGCATCGACGAGATCGGCGCCATCCGTCGTGGCGCGGGTCGAGGTCTGCACCCATAGATCCTGATTGGGATCATCCCTCATCGGAACGGCCTGGCAGTCGGGTGGCGGGTTCTGGCCCTTGGCCGTGGGCTGCGCCTCGCACAGGAGCTGGAAGGTCAGCTTGGCGGTGCGGCCGATGACGCTCTTCACCTGATCGGGATTCTGCACGCCCGGCAGCTGAACCACGATTCGGTCCTTGCCCTGCTGCTGGATAATGGGCTCCGAAGTGCCCAGCGCATTGACGCGGTTCTCGACGATCTTCAGGCTCTGAGCCACGGCGAGCGCAATCTTGGCATCAAGGCCCTTGGGCGAGACAGTGAAGGTGAATTGCTGGCCGTCCTGCGTCAGGTCGAACAGGTTCACCGGACCACCCGCGCCGAATACGCCACTCTCGAGCGGATTGAGCAGCTTCTGGAGCTCTGTCTTGGCGTTGTCTTCGTCTTCAGGCTTGCTCACCCGCACGCGCACGCTGTCGCTGCTGCGCGTCAGCCCATTGTAGGCGATCTTGGCGTCGCGCATGGAGTTGCGCACGTCACTCGCGAGCTGACGCTTGAGCTTGTCGACGAGATCGGCGCGATCAACTTCAAGCAGCACGTTGGAGCCACCCTGCAGGTCAAGGCCGAGGGTGATGGGATTTATGTTCCAGGCGCGCAGCCGCGCCTGCCACTCCGGTGAGAGTATGTTGGGAAGCGCCAGCAATGCTGCCAGCGCGACTGCAGCAAGAATGGCGATGATCTTCCAGCGCGGATAATGCAGCATCGAGAGCCTACTTGGTCTCGGTCTTGACAGGCTCGCCCTTGGCGCGCACGTCGGCGATTCCCGAGCGCAGCACTCGCACCTTCACGTTTTCTCCCACTTCCACCTGCAGTTCGTTGTCATCGATGACCTTGAGAACCTTGCCGATGAGGCCTCCGGTGGTGACCACGGTGTCGCCCTTCGTTACCTTCTTGAGCATTTCCTGATGCTCTTTCATCTTGCGCTGCTGGGGACGGATCAGCAGGAAGTAGAACACGCCCATGATGAGCACCAGCGGCAGGATCATGCCGACGAAATCTACTGCGCCGGGTGCGCCCGCCGTCTGGGCATAGGCCGATGTGATGAACACGGGAATCTCTCCTAAAAACGCTGGCCGGAATATAGCGATGGCGCACCCCATTGCAACCAATCGATTGGGGCACCTTTACGGAACTGGCTGTTTCAGCTAAGAGGCCGGAATGACACAGGAAACCGACGCGACGCTGCTCGCCCGCATCGCCGCCGCCCTGGAGCGGATGGCACCGCCGGCTGCGCGCCCTCCAGATCTCGCCGCCAGCGCCGCCTTCATCTGGCACGCCAGCCCGCCGCGGCTTGAGCCGGTGGCTCGGGTCAACCGGGTTGACCTCTCGCTGCTGCGCGGCATCGATCTCACCCGTGACATCCTGCTCGAGAACACCGAGCGCTTCGCCAGAGGCCTGCCTGCCAACAACGCGCTGCTGTGGGGCGCGCGCGGCATGGGCAAGTCCTCGCTGGTCAAGGCTGCTCATCATGACGTCAACGTCCACAGCGGCTGCACGCTCAAGCTGGTCGAAATCCATCGAGAGGACATCGAAAGTCTGCCGCAGCTCATGAGCCTGATCCGCGGTGCGCCGGAGGCCCGCTTCATCGTGTTCTGCGATGACCTGTCGTTTGATGCGGGCGACACATCCTACAAGTCGCTCAAGGCCGCGCTCGATGGCGGCATCGAGGGCCGTCCGGCCAACATGGTGTTCTACGCCACGTCGAACCGCCGGCACCTCCTGCCGCGCGAGATGATCGAGAATGAACGTTCGAGCGCCATCAACCCTTCCGAGGCAGTGCAGGAGAAGGTGTCGCTCTCAGACCGCTTCGGCCTGTGGCTCGGCTTTCACAACTGCTCGCAGGATGAATTCCTGTCGATGGTCGACGGCTATGCGCGCCACCATGGTCTGAGGATTGCGCCAGACGAGCTTCACGCCGGCGCCATCGAATGGCAGGCCACGCGCGGGGCCCGCTCCGGCCGCGTCGCCTGGCAATACATTCAGGACGTTGCCGGACGGCTGGGCCAGAGGCTGGAGCTGGACGTCTGAACCACCCCCGGTCTGCAGCACATGATGGCACTGCCCGGTTTGCGCACCGGGCATGCTGGGACAGATGTGGCGACTTTCAGTTCGAGGCGGTGGACGCCGACAGGAATTTCATCGGGTCGAGGGCCACAGCACCCTTGCGCACTTCGAAGTGCAACTGCGGGCTGGACACGGAGCCGGTCTGGCCGGCCTTGGCGATGACATCGCCGCGCTTCACCGTGTCACCACGCTTCACCAGCAGCTCCTTGGCATGGGCATAGGCCGTGACGTAGCCATTGTCATGGCGGATCAGCACCAGGTTGCCATAGCCCTTCAGCTCATTACCGGCATAGGCCACCACGCCATCTGCTGCAGCACGGATCGAGGTTCCCTCGGGAACCGCAATGTTGATGCCCTCGTTCTTGAGACCATTCGCCTTCGGACCAAAGCCGGAGATGATCTTGCCACGGACCGGCCAGCGCATGCCGGGCGCACCGTCGATGGGGGCCTGCTCGGCAACTTCGCCCTGAACTGCCGGGGCGGGTGCGGCGGGTTCAGCAACGGGGGCTTCGGCAACTGCCTCCTCGCCAGCCGTTGCGGGCGCTGCGCCGGCAGAGGCCTGCTCGGCCTCCGCTGCGGGTGCAGCAGGCGCGGCAGGCGGCTCGGCGGCCGCCAGCTTGGGCGCCGGCGCAGGCGTGGCCGCGACAGGATTTCCGGCCGCGCCGCCTGTGGGGATCGTGACCTTCTGGCCGATGGTGAGCTGTGCATTGTGCGGCAAGCCGTTGGCATCAGCGATGGCGAAGGGTGAGACACCATAGGCGCGACCGAGCGAGAACAGGGTTTCGCCGGGTGTAACCGTGTGTGCGCCGCCGGCAGCACGCGGCGCGGCCGCGGTGGCCGCTGGCGCCTTGGGCGGAACCATCGTCACATATTCCTGGGCGGGCTCGCCGGGCTTTGGCGCAATCGGCGTCGACTCCGGTTCGGCAAAGCTCTGGGTCGCCGGGGCGGCGGGAGCGGCCGCCGCGCCACCGGGCAGCCGGAGCGTCTGGCCGTTGCCGACTGAATAGGGCGGCGCAAGTCCGTTGACGGCGGCGAGTTCGGAGACGGAAACGTTGTGAGCCCGCGCAATCGAATAGAGCGTCATGCCCGGACCCACCGTGACCGTGCCACCCTGCAACGCAGGAGCAACTGGCGCCGCAGGAGCGGCGGGCGCGGTGGCAGCGGCCTGCTGACCCGGCTGATAGGGCTTGGAATAGTCATAGGCGGGAGGGGGCGTGGCCGCATTGGCCAACGGCTTCGAGGTCACCTGATCCTCAAGCCCGGCATTGGCGGCCGTGATGTTCTTGGGAACACTCGCCGTATTGACCGGATCTGCGCCAGAGGCGTTTGAGGAGAACCTGTCCATGTCTGCCGAGCAGGCAGCCAGCAGGACGGCGGTTGCGGCGGACACCAGGAACTGCGACTTGGGAGAATTCCAAGCGGAACGGCGAAGATTGGACGACATGCCCCGAACTCCAGAACAAACTGATGCAGTTCATAATGACTTGTTGAGGTTAAGGGAGCGTTTAGAGCGCCAGGTACGATTCGCCGCTTGCGCTCAGTCCTCGACCACCACGGCTGCTCCCACGCTGACCCGGTCATAGAGATCGATCACGTCATCATTGAGCATGCGGATGCAGCCCGATGAAACCGCCTGGCCGATGGTCCAGGGCTCGCTGGTGCCGTGGATGCGAAAAGCCGTCCTGCCGATGTAGAGGGCGCGTGCGCCCAGCGGGTTGCCAGGGCCCCCAGCCACGAAGGCCGGGATGTCGCGGCCCTTGCGCCGTTCGCGGGCAATCATCTCGGGCGGGGGCCGCCAATTCGGCCATTGCGCCTTGGCCGAGATCACATCCCGCCCGCTCCAGGCGAAACCATCGCGGCCCACGCCGACATGATAGGCAATGGCCTGGCCTTCAGGCAGCACGAAATAGAGACGCCGCTCACCGGTCCGCACCACAACGGAGCCAGGCGGCAAGCTGGTGTCAAAGGCAACGATTACTGGTTCGAGACCCTCCGGCACCGGTCCGAGATCCCAGGTCCCGGGGGTGATCGCCGTACTGCCTTCGCTGATGCCCCCGAAAATCTGAAATGCCTGCGGCGAGAACCGCGCCTGCTCGGCAGCCGACGGCAGGCTGACCGCGAGAAACGCAGCAATGGACAGCAGAAACCGGAACACACGCAGGCTCGCTCAATCAGCAATTCCTGATTGCATACGCCCAGCCGCTTAAAGCGGACTTAAAGCAGGCGGCCGCCAGAGGCCGGATCGAGCCGGCGCAGCAGCATCGCGGCCGTCTGGCGGCCTTCGGGATGACGCCAGAGTGGCGCGATCTCGGCGATCGGA
The DNA here is from genome assembly GCF_044238155.1 of Aestuariivirga sp. GTDB lineage: Bacteria > Pseudomonadota > Alphaproteobacteria > Rhizobiales > Aestuariivirgaceae > Aestuariivirga. Next base: position 18,839 of record NZ_JBIIDX010000042.1, read on the forward strand.
GCGAGCACGAAGATGCGGCTTTCGATGCCGGGATGAGGCAGCACGGGGCCCGAGCCGCGCCGCAGGATGAGACCGTGATAATCCAGAAGATCGAGATCGAGCGTGCGCGGCCCCCAACGCAGCGTGCGCCGCCGGCCGGCGCGCCGTTCGATCTGATGCAGACGCGAAAGCAGCTGCCGCGGCGTCAGTTGGGTATCAACCCGTGCCACGGCATTCACGAAGTCTGGCTGGCCGACGCGGCCGAAGGGGGCGGAAACGACCAGCCTCGATGCCTGGCGCAACCGGATACCAGCCTGATTGAGCGCCAGAACTGCCCGCGATACGGTCTGGAGAGGGGTTCCCCAGGGACCGCTCCGATTGCTGCCTAAGCCGATGAGGATCATTTTTGCTTGAGCAAGTCCGAACGCCTGTCTAAACCCGTGACATACACGACAAGAGGTTTTCATCCATGCATTTTTATCCTGACGAACGCGTTGCGCTGTTCATCGACGGGTCCAATCTCTACGCTACGGCAAAGACACTGGGTTTCGACATCGACTACAAGCGTCTGCTTGGTTATTTTCGCAAGCGCTCGCGGCTGATCCGCGCCTTCTACTACACCGCCCTTCTCGAAGAGGCGGACTACTCGCCCGTGAAACCGCTGATCGACTGGCTGGACTACAACGGCTACCGCGTCGTCACGAAGCCGGCCAAGGAATTCACCGACGGCACCGGCCGGCGCAAGGTGAAGGGCAACATGGACATCGAGCTGGCCATCGACGTCATGCAGCTGGCGGGCGAACTCGACCACATCGTGCTGTTCTCCGGAGATGGCGACTTCCGCTCGTTGGTTGAAGCCGTGCAGGCCAAGGGCCGCCGCGTCACCGTGGTCTCGACCCTGACCACCCGGCCGCCGATGGTTGCCGATGACCTGCGCCGCCAGACCGATCAGTTCATCGACCTTGCCGACCTGCGCGACGACATCGGCCGCGAGCCATCCGAACGGCGCGAACGCCCTGCCGCCAGTGCGCCGCGCGAGAGCTTTGAGGACTTCGCCGATATCTAGACAGCCGCAAGCCGCCGAACCAGGGCGGGACTGCCCGCTCTGTCCGCGCCTGGTTGCATACCGGCACGCGCAGCGCCAGGCCGAGCCCGGCTGGTTCAATGGGCCGGTGCCCTGCTTCGGCCCGACAGACGCCAGACTTCTGATCGTCGGGCTGGCGCCAGGGGTACAGGGGGCCAATCGCACCGGCAGGCCATTCACCGGAGACCATGCCGGCGAACTGCTCTACGAGACACTTCTGCAATACGGCTTTGCCGCCGGCCAATATCGCGCCGACCCGCATGACGGGCTCACACTCAGAGATGCGATGATCGCGAATGCCGTGCGCTGCGTGCCACCGCAGAACAAGCCACTGCCCGCCGAGATCCGCACCTGCAACAATTTTCTCCGTATACGCATTAATGAAGTCCGGGCACCGGCCATCGTGGCGTTGGGGCGGGTGGCGCATGATGCGGTGCTGATGGCCATGGACAAGCGCAAGTCCGCCTTCTCGTTCAGCCACGGCGGCGAGCACGACCTGGGCGAAGCGAGGCTGTTCGACAGCTATCACTGCTCGCGATACAACACCAATACCGGCGTGCTGACGCCTGCCATGTTCCGGCAGGTCTTTGCGCGCGTGCGCAGCTTTCTCGACGGGCTGCCGCCTGGCCGGAGCGGACTGAGACCCGATGGCCCCGATTGATTTCCCATTGCCTCTGTGAGGAGGAAAACTTGAGCCTGGTCCTGCCCGGCTTCATCCAGCTCTGCGGCCGTCAGCGCGGCTATGGGCTGATGGCCGCGAGTACCTCTGCGGCATCGGCCGCCGGGTCTGGAACGGGAAAACGCACGTGGCTGATGAGGCCATCGGTGATGACGAAGGTCATGCGCTGCAGATAGACCACGCCACCGGTTTCGAAGGTTGGCAGCGACAGTTGCCGGGGAACGGCGCGCAACGGGTCCGACAGGAGCCTGAATGACAGGCGGTTGCGGCTCGCAAAATCCTGCTGCCATTCGGTATCGATCAGGCTGAGCCCGAACAGCTTGACGCCAAGGCGGCGGAACTGGCCATAGGCCTCTGCATAGGCGAGAGCCTGGGGCGTTGAACCATGTGCGCCGGGAATATGATCCCAGTTCGGCGGATTTGGGTGGCCCGGGCGGCCAGTGTAGGGGTAGCAGAAGATCACCGCCATGCCTGGTATGCGTGCGAGACTGACCGGGCTTCCCGATGTTGCCTCGAGCGCCACATCGGGCATGGAGCGGCCGACGAGATGCTGCAGGAACGACATGACTTTCAGCCCTTCTCGCGCAGCAGCCTGGCCCG
>NZ_JBIIDX010000179.1:0-6299 GCF_044238155.1 Aestuariivirga sp.
ATGCTGGCTCAGGGCCTCCGCCGCTTTGCCCAGGGCGTTTACATGCTGTGGTATCCGCTCAAGGCGGGTGCGGTGGCGGATACGGTCATCGCAGGTGCGACGGGGCTCGGCGTGCCGGCAACGTTGCGAGTCGAGCTGAGGGTGCGCGAGGCCTTTGCCGGGGGCGGGCTGGCAGGTTCCGGACTCATCATCATCAACACGCCGTGGCGGCTGGATGAAGAGCTCCGGATCCTGGCTGCAGCACTGGCCGAGCGGCTGGGCCTTGGCGCATGGGGCCAGGCCGCGGTGGAGTGGTGCGTGCCCCCGACGTGACGGCTCAGTTGGCCGCGGCGATGGCCGCGGAGAGATCGCGGTATTCCTGGCAGGAAGTGCCACAGCTCCTGGCGATGGCCGCGAGTTCGTTCATGGCGAGATCGACCCGGCCTGCGGCAATGTAGCCCTCGCCCAGATATTCGCGCGCCAGGTTGAAGTTGGGGTCGATGGCCAGCGCCTTGCGGTAATAGGTAATGCCGATCTCGAGCCGGCCCGCCTTGCGATGGCTGTAGCCGGTGTAGTTGAGGACCCGCGGGTCCTGCTGGTTCTGCACCACGGCCAGTACCTCGATCGCCCAGTCGTAATGGCCTTCACGGGCCAGCGACCGGCCCTGCTGGTAGAGATCCTCGTCACTCAGCACGCCGCTGGCGGCCTTCACGCATTTCTTCTTGGTCTTGTTCCAGACCTCGCCCTTCTTGCAGGTCTTCGTAGCAGGCGACGGCGCGGGTTCGTCATTTCCGTCTCCGGCCGCATGGGCGCCCGTGGAGAGAACAAGCAGGCAGGCGAAGAGGGAAGCAGCAAGTCTGGTCATGTTATCCTCCGTGATAGCCGTTCTACGACAGGAAGAGCAGAACGGACCCGTCGCACACGATTTCTTGATCAATCGCCCCAGGGGGGCATCCAGCGGTAGATCCAGTCGAGGCGATCAAGCGCGAAGGACGGTCCCGCCAGCCAGAGCGCCAGGTTGCGAGCCATCGCCAGCGCACCTTTTGCATGATAGGTCCGGCCCATGCGACGAGACTCCGCCTGAATGCGGCGGGTGCGCGGGCGGCGAGCCTGCTCATAGGCCGCAAAGGCGCTGGCCGGGAGGGGTTCGCGCGACAGCGCCTTGCTCAGCACCACGGCATCCTCGAGCGCCATCATTGCGCCCTGGGCGAGAAAGGGCAGCGTGGCATGGGCGGCATCGCCGATCAGCGTCAAGGCGCCGCTCGACCAGCGCGGCAGGTCAGGGAGATCGGCGCCTGACCAGCGCTGCCAGCCTACCTCAAGGGCAAGCAGACTCGCGAGGTCCGCGCAGGCGTCGGGGACGCCGCCTCGCACATCGGCGGCCGTAGCAGGCGCCTGCCACCCGGCCGCGCCTGCGGGGGTCAGGCAGTCATCGACTGCGATGACGATATTGAAGCGCTGCCAGTTGCTGACCGGATAATGCACCACGTGGGCGCCGGGGTAGAGCCACAGGGTGACACAATCGGCCGCGATGCCCGGCGGCACGGCGTTGAAGGCAATGAGTGCGCGATAGAGTTGCAGTCGACGATCCACGGGGGCCACGGGGCCGCAGATGGCGCTACGCAGGCGTGAGCGGATGCCATCGGCAATGACCAGCGCCTTGCCCTGCACATCCATGCCTCCGGCCAGGTTGATGCGAACCCGTTCGCCCGCATCCGCTGCGCTCTCGACCGTTTGACCGGGTTCGAGTGAGATCAGCGTCCTGCCATTGCCGGCCTCCAGCAGACCAGCCAGAAGATCGGCGCGGTGGCAGACGCGGTAAGGTGCGCCGAAGCGCTGCTCGAAGGGCTTGCCAAGCCGGACCCGCTGCAAGACACGTCCCGACATGCCGTCGCGCACATGGATTTCAGACGGCACGACGCAACTCGGCTCCACGGCCTCCCACGCGCCAAGCGCCCGCAGCGCCCGCACGCCGTTGGGCGACATCTGCAAACCGGCCCCGACCTCGGAAAAGGCAGGCGCCTGCTCGAACAGCCGCACCGCATGGCCCTGCCGTGACAGCCCCAGTGCTGCAGCCAGACCTGCGATGCCGCCTCCGGCAACCAGAACGGGGAGTTCACTCATCGGGGAAGCTTAGAGCAAGACCCGGCCTGATTGAACCGTGCCGTTCGGTCGCGGCTGGAGATGCGGCGCATTGAGGCTTGCCCTTGCCGAGAACTGCTCCTAGAGAGCGGTTTTACTTGGGAAAGCAGGTCCATGGGTTTCATTTCCGATTCGCTCAACCGCATCCAGCCATCCGCGACAATCGCGATTTCGAACAAGGCGATGCAGCTCAAGGCCGAAGGCCGGGACGTGATCGGGCTGGCGGCGGGCGAGCCGGACTTCGACACGCCGCGCAACATCAAGGATGCGGCGATCCGCGCCATCGAGGCGGGAAAGACGAAATATACCCCGGTCGACGGCATCGCGGAGCTCAAGACTGCGATCTGCAGCAAGTTCAAGCGCGAAAACGGCCTCGACTACAAGCCATCCCAGGTGACGGTTGGCAGCGGCGGCAAGCAGGTGCTGTTCAATGCGCTGATGGCCACCGTGAACCCCGGCGACGAGGTGATCGTGCCTGCGCCCTACTGGGTGAGCTATCCCGACATCGTGATGCTGGCAGGTGGCAAGCCGGTGTTCGTGGATGGCCTGCCGGAGAATGGTTTCAAGCTGCAGGCGCAAGACCTCGCGAGGGCGATCACGCCACGCACCAAGTGGCTGATCCTCAACTCGCCCTCCAACCCCTCGGGTGCTGCCTACACGCGCGCTGAGCTCAAAGCGCTTACCGACGTTCTGCTGCAACAACCACATGTCTGGGTGCTGAGCGACGACATGTACGAGCATCTTGTCTATGACAATTTCGAATTCACGACGCCGGCCCAGGTCGAGCCGAAGCTCTATGAGCGGACGCTGACCATGAACGGCGTCTCCAAGTCCTATTGCATGACCGGCTGGCGCATCGGCTATGGCGCGGGCCCGGAGCAACTCATCAAGGCCATGGCCAAGCTGCAGTCGCAGTCGACGTCAAACCCGTCATCGATCGCGCAATGGGCTGCTGTCGAAGCGCTGAACGGACCGCAGGATTTCATCGCCGCCAACAACAAGGTGTTCAAGCAGCGCCGCGACCTGGTGGTCGCTATGCTGAACCAGGCCCATGGCCTGTCCTGTCCAACACCGGAGGGTGCGTTCTATGTTTACCCTTCCTGTGAAGGTTGCATTGGAAAGACGGCACCCTCCGGCAACCCGATCCGCAACGACGAGGATTTCGTGACTGAGCTTCTGGCGGCGGAGGGCGTTGCGGCGGTGCATGGCGCCGCGTTTGGCATGTCGCCGTTCTTTCGCATTTCCTATGCAACAGCCACCGAGGTGCTGGAGGATGCCTGCCGCCGCATCCAGCGCTTCTGCGGCAATCTTCGCTGAGGTATCCGCATGAACATGTATGATGTGTCCGTCCCGGTCTTCGTCCACTTTCTCAAGTCGCTCGCCGCAATTCTGCGCAAGGCGGAAGCCCATTGTGCGGCGCGGAAGATCGACCCGGTCGTGATGCTGGGCCTCAGGCTCAGTCCCGACATGTTTCCGCTCAGTCGGCAGGTGCAGATTGCCTCTGATGCGGCCAAGGGTGCCGGAGCCCGGCTGTCCGGCAGTCCGGTCCCGGGTTACCCCGACGAAGAAAAGACCTTCGAGGAACTGCAGCAACGCATCGCCAAGACCATCGGATTTCTTGAGGGCCTTGATGCCCGGCAGTTCGAGGGGTCTGAATCCCGGCAGATCAACCTGAAGGCCGGTGGCCGGGAGCTGAGTTTTGCCGGAGGCGCCTATCTCGAAACCTGGGCCAAGCCCAACTTCTTCTTCCACGTAACCACAGCCTATGCCATTCTCCGGCATGCGGGAGTCGAGCTGGGTAAATCGGATTTCCTGGCCGGCGGACAATGACAGGCCGCAATGGCGCACTGGATCAACCAGTCTCCGCCAGATAATGTTTTGACTGACCAAGAAGGGACCAACGAGATGAAAAGACTTGCAACACTGATCGCCGCGGTTGCGGTACCGGCCGTGCTGGCCTCGCCAGCACTTGCCGACAATGGCGTCAAGGTCGGCGTGCTCAACTGCGACATTTCAGGTTCGGTGGGTCTCATCATCGCCGGCTCGGAGTCTGCGAGCTGCGTGTTCGAGGGGCCCAATGGCGCTGAGAATTACAAGGGCCGCATCTCCAAGCTGGGAATCGACATCGGCGTGACCGATGCGAGCGCCATGTCATGGGTGGTCTTTGCAGCCGGCAAGCTCGGCAAAGGCGAGCTGGCGGGCACCTATGTCGGAGCCACGGCCGAGGCAACAGTGGCAGTGGGGCTCGGGGCCAATGTGCTGGTCGGCGGATCGGGCAATTCGATTGCCCTGCAGCCCGTCAGCGTCGAGGGTCAGACCGGCGTCAGCATTGCTGCCGGGCTGGCTGAATTCTCTCTCAGCTACGCGCCCTGATCCGCAGCGCGCGCAGCGTTGCCGCGCGCGCATCGTTGTGACCCTTCAAGCCAATATTCCACAGGAGACATCCACATGAAGAAAGTCCTGCTCGCCGCCCTGCTGTCGCTGGGCCTTGCTGCCTCCCCTGCGATTGCCAAGAGTGGCGTCAAGGTGGGTGTGCTGAACTGCACGGTCGCGCCTGGCGTTGGCCTCATTATCGCCTCGTCCAAATCGCTCGACTGCACTTTCGAAGGCACCATCGGCAAGAAGGAACGCTACAAGGGTACCATCGATCGGCTGGGCATCGACATTGGCTTCACCGGCGAGGGTGTGATGAGCTGGGTCGTGTTCGCGCCGGGCAAGCTCAAGCGGGGCGCTTTGGCGGGCTCCTATGGCGGTGCAACGGCCGAGGCAACCGTGGCTGTGGGCCTCGGCGCCAATGTGTTGCTTGGTGGCTCCGACCGCTCGGTCGCCCTGCAGCCGATCAGCGTGCAGGCCCAGACTGGCCTCAACGTGGCGGCCGGTGTTGCCGCGATGCGCCTGAAATACGTCAAGTAAGCTAGCCTGAAAGAACTTTCGGGGCCCGGTCTGGTGGACTGGGCCCTTTTGTTTTGCAAATTCACTTGCCGGGGCTTCGGCACGGAGCCACTCTCGTTTCCGTGCAACCGCCGCCTGAGTCTGCGCACTTCCCTCTCAGCGCATGGCCATGGCCATGTGGGGTGAAAGCCAGAACGGCGGCAACCAGGCCGGAATGTTGCCAAGCGGCAGAACCTCCGGCTTGAGCCGGATGCCGAGCTGCTCCTTCATGAAGGTGCGGCGCGCCATCATCCTCTTCCAGGCGCCGGGGAAGCGTTCTGCCAGTTCGTCACGCAGTGCGGCATCTGCCAGGGCAACACCGTCCTCGATGTTGCTGGTGAAGTAGTCCGTTCCGGTGGCCGGGATGATGTCGCATTGCAACGCCATGCCCGAGGCCAGCAGGTGGGCGCCAGCCTTGCGGATCGGCGAATGGACCCATTCATCAAGATGGATGAGGTGGCCCGGATTGAGGCTGATGCCGAAAAACGGATCACCAAGCCTCGCCATCACCGCATCATAGACCTCACCACCCGAAACGCCGATGCCGATCGTTTCGTACCACTGCACGGAGGCTTCGAAATAGGGTGCGACCAGCCTGTCGACATAGTCGCGGATCGCAGGTGGCAGGTCAGTTGCATCGGCTGCCACGAAACCGGCACGGCAATTGAGCGCTCCCATCAGGCCGAAGCCCAGAACGATGGGGTCGCCCGGTTCGATGCGACGCATGCCAGGGCTGCACAACCCGTAGCGTGCCCGTGGGCCGGAACTCATGTTGAGATGGACGGACTGCATTGTTCCATCGAGACCCATGTTGGCGCAGGCCTCAACTTCGCTGAGGCCGGGCCGCAACCCGTGAATGAAGCGGCGAAGGGCGAGGGAGGCCTTGCAGGCCGCATACTCGAAGCAGGCGATCTGGTCGGCCTCGTTGATGGTGCGCAGTCCGGACCGGGGATGCATGAAGAGCAGGGCCGCGTTGCTGACCTGGCCGATTGCGCGCAGCGCCTCGACCAGATAGTGCGGCGTTTCAAACCAGAGCGGTTCAAATTCTCCAGCTTCCGTTTCGAAGCCTTTCCATCCGGCGAGGCCGATCTTCATGCCGTCGGCAAGCCCTGCTGCGCGTAGCAGACGATCAAGCGGCTGGTACCGGTCGCGCGGCTGGCCCATCAGGCTGAGCGGCTGCCAGAGGACCCGCTCGAAGGTTCCGGCCGCGGCCTCGGCGTAGGGATAGCCTTCATTGCCGAGGAACA
>NZ_JBIIDX010000043.1:0-21085 GCF_044238155.1 Aestuariivirga sp.
ATGAACCAGATGGACTTTCGGCCGGGGAGCTGGCTCGGCTGCTCAAGGTGCCGCACAATACCCTCTCCACGCACCTCGCAATCCTCAACCGGGCTGGACTCGTCTCGGTCGAGCGGCAGAGCCGCAAGATGATCTACCGTATGGATCTTCCAACGATGAGGCGACTCATTCAGTTTCTCATGAGGGATTGCTGCAAGGGTGAGGCCGCACCCTGCGCCGAAGCCCTTTCCTGGACAGACAACTGACAGTATTGCGGAGACATCGAGATGCGCGTTGGCATAAACGGAATGGGACGAATTGGCCGACTGGCCCTTCGTGCGGCGCTGGGCGGCGCCGAGCGGGGCGAGGATGACCCCCGCCGGGGCAATCGCCTCGACATCGTTCATGTGAACGAGATTCGTGGCGGCGCAGCGGCGACGGCACATTTGCTGGAATTCGACTCAGTACAGGGCCGCTGGCGGACACCGATCAGCCTTCAGGACAACGGCAGGATCCGGATCGGCGAGCGGAGCATCGGCTTTTCAGCACAGGCAACACCCGCCGAAATCGCCTGGGGCGATCTCGGCGTCGACCTCGTGCTGGAGTGCACCGGCAAGTTTCTGAGCCAGGCCAGCCTTGAGGGCCACCTGAGACGAGGCGCCAAGCGGGTTGTCGTTGCAGCCCCGGTCAAGGAACCGGGCGTGCTGAATGTGGTGGTTGGCGTCAACCATCACCGCTATGACCCGGCTCTCCATCAGCTCGTCACCGCCGCATCCTGCACCACCAACTGCCTCGCACCGGTCGTCAAGGTGATCCACGAGCAGATTGGCATCAAGCGAGGACAGATCACCACGATCCATGACCCCACCAACACCAACGTGGTGACCGACGCGCCGCACAAGGACCTGAGACGGGCACGCTCCGCCATGCTGTCGCTGCAGCCGACGACAACCGGCAGCGCAACAGCAATTGCGCTGATCTACCCGGAACTCAAGGGCAAGCTGGACGGACATGCGGTGCGTGCGCCCGTGCTGAATGCCTCGCTGACCGACTGCGTGTTCGCAGTCGAGCGCGAGACCACGCGCGAGGAGGTCAATGAACGCCTTGCCGCTGCCGCCCGCGGCGAACTCGCCGGCATTCTTGGCTATGAAGCTCGGCCCCTGGTCTCTGCCGACTATGCGCGTGACACGCGGTCAGCCGTCGTCGATGGTCTCTCCACACTGGTGACCGACGGCACGCTGCTGAAGATCTACGCCTGGTATGACAACGAGATGGGCTACGCCTGCCGCATGGTGGATCTGGCCTGCCACATGCGGGAGACAGGCCTCTGATGAGCCCAGGCATCCGAAATTACGGCATCGTCACTGCCGCCTATTGGGGCTTCACGCTGACCGACGGCGCACTGCGCATGCTGGTGCTGCTGCATTTTTTCCAGCAGGGCTATTCGCCCTTCGTGCTGTCTTTCCTGTTCCTTCTGTATGAGGCAGCCGGCATAGCGGCAAACATGATCGGCGGGTGGCTGGCGACTCGCCATGGCATCACACGCATGCTGACGGTGGGACTTGCAACGCAAATCGCAGGCTTCCTGATCCTTGCGGCGCTATCGCCCGGCTGGGCGGCGGCCTTCTCCATCGCCTGGGTCGTCATGGCACAGGGAGTGTGCGGCATCGCCAAGGACCTGACGAAGACGGCCTCGAAGTCAGCGATCAAGATTGCAGAAAGGGAAGCGCGCACAGAAACAACCGAGAACCGCCTGTTCGCATGGGTTGCCTGGTTCACCGGATCAAAGAACGCCATGAAGGGGGCCGGCTTCTTCCTTGGCGGCCTGCTTCTTCAACTGTTCGGCTTCCGCTTGTCGCTGTTGATCATGGCTGCGGCATTGGCTGTCATTCTGGCGGGCGTGGTGCTCCTGCTGCCGCCGATGATGGGCAAGAGCAAGGCAAGTTCGACTGCGCGCGAGCTGTTCGGAAAGTCGAGAGGCGTCAACCTTCTGGCAGCCGCACGCATCTTCCTGTTCGGCGCGCGCGATATCTGGTTTGTCGTGGGCGTCCCCGTATTTCTCTATGCCAATGGCTGGACCTTCACGATGGTCGGCGGCTTCATGGCAGTCTGGACCATCCTGTATGGTCTGATCCAGGCCGGCGCACCCGCCATCATTCGCCGCAGTTCCGACGGGCTCGCGGCGGAGGTTCCCGCAGCGCGGTTCTGGTCGGCACTGCTGGCTCTGACGCCCGCGCTGATCATTGCAGCACTTGGCGTCGGGCAGGGCATCCATCCCGATCTGATCCTGGTGACGGGGCTGGGGCTGTTTGGCGCCGTCTTCGCCATCAACTCCGCCATCCACTCCTATCTCATCCTCGCCTATGCAGGTTCGGAGAAAGCCGCAGAAGACGTTGGCTTCTACTATGCGGCAAATGCCGCCGGCCGGTTCTGCGGCACACTGCTGTCGGGGGTTCTGTTTCAGTGGGGAGGCATTACGGCCTGCCTGACCGGTTCAGCGCTGATGCTGGTCTGCTGCTGGGTGATGACGCTGGCTCTACCGACCGCACGACCGGCGAACTCCCCGGCGGGGCAATAGCGGCCACGACGCTAGTCGACGACGACCACCCTGGTGTTCTCGAGACCCTCGGTCCTGACCAGATTGAACAGCTTGGCGGCGTTCTTGGGATGCAGGCGGATGCAACCAGAAGAGGCGGGGCGCCCGAGTTTCTTGACCTGGTCCGTGCCGTGAATGGCAAAGTGGCCACTGTAGAAAATGGAGTAAGGCATCGGCGCGTCGTCATAACGGCTGGAGCGATGATACCGGCTCAATGCCTTAGCCGTCCAGGTTCCCGTAGGCGTTACCTTGCCCGGCCGGGCCGTCGACACCGGCCACTGCGCCAGCACTTCGCCATTGTAGAAGACGGTCATCAACTGCTTCGATTTCTCGACCTTTGCGATCACCGTGCTGGCGCTGGCAGAAGTCGCAAGGACTGCAGTCAAAAGCGCTATACCAAGCAACCCGAAACAGCGCGCAATCGGACTGGCTTTTCTCATACCGACCCCCCGGTCATCATCTTGGTTGCACCCACACCGCCTGGATAGGGTCGATTCCTCGTCCCGCCTCCATTTGAATCAAGATAAAACATATTTATCAATGGGTTGTCAAGACAAAGGCAGGCCGATCACCAGCCGCGGGACAGACCGTGCGCCGCAGAAAGCGCCGTTTCATTGATCTGGCGCGGCCCGCGCAGAGGCCAACTCATTCAGCGCTGTCGAAGGGTTGCGGACCGCGAGCATTTCGGACTATTTTCAGCTCTCAAAACGCAAGTAGTTTCCGAGATTTGCCGGGATTTTGGGGAGACCGCGCTTGAAGCAGGCGGCCGTCAGCATTCGTAATGCCGTGAAGCGATACGGCACGGTGACAGCGCTACATGGCGTATCGCTGGACATTGCCGACAATTCGTTTTTCACGCTGCTTGGCCCATCCGGATGCGGAAAAACCACGTTGCTGCGCATGATTGCCGGGTTCGAGGAGTCCACGGACGGGGAGATCCTGCTGTTTGGCCAGAACATCGCCACGCTGGAGCCCAACCTGCGCCCCGTGAACACGGTCTTCCAGAACTACGCCTTGTTTCCGCACATGTCGGTTCTGGAGAATGTGGCGTTTGGATTGAAGATGAAGGGGGTGGAGGCCACCGCCCGGCGTGACCGCGCCGGCCGGATGCTGGAGCTTGTCCATTTGTCCGCACTCGCCGATCGTCGGCCCTCCCAGCTTTCCGGCGGTCAGCAACAGCGTGTCGCGCTCGCACGCGCTCTTGCACCCGAACCGAAGGTGCTGCTGCTTGATGAACCTCTGTCAGCCCTGGACCTGAAGCTGCGACAGGCGATGCGAGTGGAATTGAAACAGCTCCAGGAAGAGACCGGTATCACGTTCCTGTTTGTCACCCATGACCAGGATGAAGCGCTGACGATGTCCGACCAGATCGCGGTGATGTCTCAGGGCCGCGTGCAGCAGGTCGGCACGGCACGCGAGATCTATGAAAGCCCGGTCAATCGATTTGTTGCCGAATTCATCGGTGAAACAAATCTCATCGATGTCGAGGTCACGGGGGTGATCGGCGCAACGGCTGATGTGGCCCTGCCCTGGGGGCAAAGGCTCTCCTGCGCCGCAGGCATGCTGCGGCCTGGCCGCCATTCACTTTCAATCCGGCCTGAGCGGGTCACGGTCACGCCGGAGGGAGAATTATCGGCCATCGTGGAGCGCGTCGTCTATTTTGGCAGCGACCTGCAACTGCTGACGCGTCTGCAAGACGGAGGAAGCTTTACCGTGCGCCTCCAGAACGCGGCCCGGACGACGGTGCCCGGACCTGGCGCCGCAATCAGGCTCAAGCTCGAGGACGGCGCAGCGCGCCTGCTGGCGGACTGATGGCGGCACCACACTCCCACCAGTCCGGCAGCCAGAACTATGAGGGCCTGATCAAGCAATTGCTGCTGCCGACCTGGCTTGTGATCGGATGCCTGTTGCTGATACCGGTCCTGTTGATGACCGTCTATTCCTTCCTGACGAAGGAATTTCGCGGTGGCGTGGAGTGGAACTTCACCCTGGCGGCCTATGAACAGTTCTTCATCAACCGGGGGCTGTTTGGCGATGAGCCGCCTCAGATCGAGTGGACCTACATCACCATCTTCTGGCGATCCATCTGGCAGGCTGCACTTGCCACGCTGCTGTGTCTTGTGATCGGGTTTCCGGCCGCCTGGTTCATCGCCACACGACCAGCGCGCACCCGACCCGTCTGGCTGTTCCTGATCACCATTCCGTACTGGGTAAACCTTCTGATCCGGACCGTCAGCCTGCGCTTCATCCTGCGTGACAACGGGCCACTGAACGAAGCCCTCATCGGCATCGGCCTCATCAGCGAGCCCCTGCCAATCCTGAACACGAACATTGCCGTCCAGATCGGACTGTTCTACTCCTATCTCCCGTTCATGGTGCTGCCGATCTATGCGGCGGTAGAGCGTTTCGACTTCGCGCTCTCCGAGGCAGCTGCAGACCTCTATGCCAATCGATGGCAAACCCTCATGCAGGTCGTCATTCCGGTCGTTCGACCCGGGATCGTGGCGGGTTCGATTCTCGTCTTCATTCCAGCTCTCGGCGCGTTTCTCGCTCCAGACCTGCTGGGCGGCGCCAAGAACTTCATGGTCGGATCCCTGATCGACGAACAGTTTCGCGGCAGCCAGGGCAACTGGCCATTCGGGGCGGCCATATCAGTGATCCTGATGACACTGGTGCTGATCGCTCTTCTGATCCAGGCACGCAGCGCTGGCAGGGGACGGGCATGAAAGGCGTGCGCCACTATCCCGGCTTTCTCGCAGCGACAGTGGTGTGCCTGCTGATCCTTTATCTGCCATTGTTCGTGGTCGCCGTTTACAGCTTCAATGCCTCCACATCCATCACCAACTGGACTGGTTTCTCGCTGCGCTGGTATGGCGATGTGTTCACGGGCCCAGAGGCCGAACGCTTCGGCCTCGCCACGTGGAACTCTCTCACGATTGCGGTCATCGCGGCAACGATCGCAACCATGATTGCGACGGCTGCTGCTCTTGCGATGATCAGGGGCGGATCATTCAAGGGGCGACAGACGACCTATGCCCTGATCAATCTTCCGCTGATGGTGCCTGAAATTGTGGTTGCCGTCGCGACACTGATCTTCTTCACGACCATTGGCCTGACCACCGGCTACATGACGATCCTGCTTGCGCACATTACCTTCTGCATCCCGTTCGCCTATCTGCCGATTGCCGCCCGACTCACCGGTATCGAGCCTACCTATGAGCAGGCGGCCAGAGATCTTTACGCAACGCGCGGCCAGGCATTTCGGCTGGTGCTGCTGCCTTTGCTCGGGCCCGGGCTTGTCTCGGGATGGCTTCTCGCCTTCATCATTTCCCTTGATGACTTCATCATCACCAACTTCGTCAAGGGCGCAGGGATGGAAACACTGCCAACAGCGATCTTCGGATCCGTCAAGCAGGGGATCAAACCGAATATCATGGCCATCTCGACCCTGATGCTCGGCGTGTCTATCTTCTTTGTCAGTCTCAGTTACCTTATCAACCGACGCGGCCGTAGTGCCGCATAACACAGGGAGTATCCTCATGAAACGTCTTCTTGCACTGACAGCGCTGGTGACCGGCCTGCTGCCCTTCATTGCCTCTCCGGGCATGGCGGAGGGCCAACTCAAGGTCTATCACTGGTTTGAGTACATCCCCCAGGAACTCGTCGACAAGTTCGAGGCGGAGACAGGTATCGACGTCACCATCGACACCTATGACAGCAATGAGGCCATGCTTGCGAGCCTGAAGGCGGGCAAGCTCGGCCAGTATGACGTGGCAGTACCCGGCGACTACATGGTCCAGATCATGCGTGGCGAGGGCCTGCTTGACAGCTACAAGCCAGAGGAAATGCCAAACTTCAAGAACATTGCGCCCGAATGGCTTGATGTTCCCTTCGACCCGGGCCGCCAGCATTCAATACCCTATCAGTGGGGTTCAACGGCATTTTCAGTCAACCGGAACGTCTACAAGGGCGATATTTCTTCTCTGGCCATCATCTTCAATCCACCTGAAGAGCTGAAGGGCAAGATCAACGTCTTGGACAGCCAGGGAGAGGTGCTTGCCCTCGGCTCGCTCTATCTGGGAATTCCTCAATGCACGCAGGATCGCGAACAGCTCAAGTCGCTGAACGACATGCTGCTGGCTGCCAAGGCCAACTGGGCGTCATTCGGCTCCGATACCGCCAAGGACGTTCTGGTTTCCGGCGATGCCGCAGCAGGCATGATTTATAACGGCTTCTCCGCCAAGGCACGTGCAGAGGGCGCCAATGTGGAATATGCGTTCCCCAAGGAAGGGTATGTCGTCTGGATGGACAACATGGTGCTGCTGAAGGATGCACCAAACCGCGCCAATGCCCTGAAGTTCATGAACTTCCTGCTCGATCCCCAGAATGCAGCCGCAGTGACCAATTATGCGGCCTACAACTCGGGTGTGACCGGGGTGGAGCCATTCCTGTCCGACGCCGTTCGCAATTCGCCCGAGAACAATCCACCCAAGGGCCAGAAGGGTGAATTCATCCAGGCTTGCGATCAGGAGACCCAGAAGCTCTATGATGCAATCTGGACCAACCTGAAGAAGTAAGTGCTGAGGGTTCGCCCGGCATCGGGCGAACCCTCTCCTACACCAAGAACACGGGATTCATGCCAGCCGGGGTCAGCGTGACCCATCAGCGAGGCGTTGGAGTTTGTCGCATGACCACTGAACATGTTGAGGCGCTCGTCATCGGCGCAGGTCAGGCAGGGATCGCCGCAAGCGAACATCTGGGAAAAGCGGGAATTCCGCATCTCGTGCTTGAAAGGGCCCGCATCGCGGAGCGCTGGCGGTCAGAGCGCTGGGACTCGCTGGTGACGAACGGCCCGGTTTGGCATGATCGTTTCCCGGGAATGGAATTTCCGCAAACGCCACCTGATGGCTTTGCGCCGAAGGAAGAAGTCGCTCAATACCTTTCGGCCTATGCGAGCATAATCAAAGCTCCGATCCGCACCGGCGTGAACGTGCTTCAGGTCTCGCGCGAGCCGGGTCGCGGTGGCTTCCTTGTCAGGACGACCGCCGGAGATTGGCACGCGGATCATGTCATCGCCGCGACCGGCCCCTTTCAGAAGCCGGTGATTCCGCCTCTCGCTCCGGAACGTGAGGGGCTCACGCAGCTTCATTCGGCAAGTTATCGCAACCCTGCTGCCTTGCCACCTGGCGCAGTGCTGGTGATCGGCGCGGGCTCCTCGGGCGTTCAGATCGCGGAAGACCTTGTTGCGGCGGGTCGTCGGGTGTTTCTTTCCGTAGGTCCTCACGACCGTCCGCCGCGCCGATACCGGGGCCGTGACTTCGTCTGGTGGCTGGGCGTGCTGGGAAAATGGGATGCCGCCGCGCCACATGCCGGCACCGAACATGTCACGATTGCCGTCAGCGGGGCCAATGGCGGCCACACGATTGATTTCCGCCGCCTGGCAGCAAGCGGCATCACACTGCTTGGACAAGCAGAGAGCCTCAGCGGCAACATCATGCAGTTCAAGCGCGATCTTGCAGCCAATATCGCCAGGGGTGATGCCAACTATCTTGCACTGCTGGATGAGGCGGATGCCCACGCAGCGGCGTTCGGCCTAGACCTGCCGGAAGATCCGGAGGCGCGCAGCTTCGGACCGGAGCCGGATTGCGTGACCAACCCAATCCTGTCGCTCGATCTGGTGCGCGAAGGTATCCACACGATCCTGTGGGCAACCGGTTATGTGCAGGACTTTGCCTGGATTCACCTTGATATACTTGATGAACGCGGCCGCCCGAAGCATCAGCGTGGCGCATCGCCTGAACGTGGCCTCTATTTTCTCGGGCTGCCATGGCAATCACGGCGCGGATCCTCGTTTCTCTGGGGGGTATGGCATGATGCACGCCATATCGTGGATCTCATCGCCATCCAGCGCAGCTATCGCGCCTACCGACCAAGCGCCGGCCAATAGCGCCGACTGCCTCTTCTTCCAAGCTGCGGCGAGATCATGAACGCCGGATGAACGCAGGGTTCGGGCCAGGTTCAGTTGCACAGGCCCAGGGTGTCCTCATCAACACAGGAGGCACCACCCAATGTTCGCCAAGTCCATTACGTCCATCGCCATCGCCCTGAGCATCGCTGTGGTTCTGCCCGCGGCGCAGGCCAAAGCAGGGTCGGACGTCGATATCAACATCGGCATCGGTTTTGGCGGAGGGCTTTACGGCCCTGGCTTCGGTGACTGGGAATTCGATGAGCCCGGCATCAGCTGCGCAGAGGCAAGATCAATCATCCGGCACAGAGGTTTCCATAACATTCGCGCTCTTGACTGTTCTGCCCCGACCTACAGATTTTCCGGCTGGATCGGCTTTCAGCAGTACACCATCAAGATCAACGACACCGGAAGGATCAAGCGGATCCGCCGCGTCTGACCGGTTGGCTGCCCGCTTCTCTTTCCAATCCCACACCATTGATGAGACATCATCATGTCCGCCCGCATCGCCGTGAATGCCGCCGTCCTTGCGACCTTGGCCGCCGCCATTGTGATCGCACATCAGGTCTGGGCCATCAGCCTGAAACAGCGGGAGCTGAGCTGCCTGGAGGCCGCGAGACTGGCCCATGCCCAAGGATTCCGCAGCATCGAGGCACTATCGTGCAGCGCGCCCTACGCCTTCTCGGCGATGCTCGAGAATTGCAGCTTCATCTTGCACATCCCGGCAAAGGGCGGTTTGACGGCCATTCGGACCGGCTGCGACAGCGAAGCAGAGATTGCCGAACTCAGCCGATAGGAACGCAGCGCGCCAAGGAACGATCAGGCAGCCGTCAGGGACCCCCCGGACCGGCAAACTACTGGCCCTTGACGCACCTGCCCTTCTTGTTGCGGACATAGCCTTCCGGACAGTCAGCCGCGGCGTCATTGCCATCGGATGGCAGCAGCTGCATCAGGGAGCCGGGATCGATGAGTTGCAGCTTGTCAGGCAGAGTAAGGTCGGGTTGCTGTTGCGGCTGAGCAGGACTTGGTTCTGCAGGCTCCGGGGCCTTGTCCGGCAGGCATGTCTTGTAGCGCTTGCTGTAGCTTTGACCCTCGGGGCAGCCGGCTTGAACCGGCTGGCAATAGCCGGAGGCACCGATCTCCGTGCCTTTCGGACAGACGCATTTGCCCTTCTTGTTGCGAACGAAGCCTTGCGGGCACATCTTCACGCAGCGTCCGCGGAAATTCTCTTGACCATCCGGGCAGGCGGGCTCGACGCAGTTGCCCTTGCCATCGCGCACCAGCCCCTTCTTGCACTGTGGCACGCATTGGCCGCCGAGGAACTCCAGACCCGACGGACAGGTGCACTGTCCGGAGGCACTGCGGACCATGCCTTCGCGGCACAGGGGCTGGCACTTGCCATTGACGTTCTCAGTGCCCTGAGGGCAGACGCAGCGGTTCTTCGCATCCCGCACGAGGGGCGGCGCGCAGCGCGGCAAGCAGGTGCCGTTGACCTTCTCCTCGCCTGTCGGACAACCGGTGGGCACGCAGAGCCCCGCGTTGTTGCGCAGGCTGCCCGTCTCGCAGAGCGGCACGCATTGCCCACGAACCAGTTCGGTGCCGGGTTCGCAGCCCCGGGTCTCCGGACTGCAGGCGCCGGTGACCGGATCCTGCACATAACCCGGCTGACAATCAGGCATACACTGACCATCGAAGGTTAGCGTTCCCTCCGGACAGCCCTGGAAGGGTGGCACGCAGGTCCCGTCCTGGCCCCGGCTGTAACCCGTCTGGCAGGATGGCAAACAAGTGCCCTGGTAGCGATCATAACCCGGCAGGCATTCCGGCTCCTGGCAGCGACCGGGCAGATTCGAATACTGGTCATCGGGGCAGGACTGCGGCACGCAATAGCCATAAGGATCACGCTGGGTGCCGGGCTCGCAGACCGGCACGCAGCGATTGTCAGCGATCCGCTCATACCCCTCGCGGCACTCGCCGGGAGGCGGCATGCAGCGGGTGGGCTGCTCAATGTCACGCACATAGCCTTGCGGACATTGTGGCAGGCAGATCCACTCATAGCCACGCGGCCAGTTTCCAGGAGGAACGCACCGGCCAGTCTCCGGGTCATGCTGAAGGCCGGGCTGACAATTATCCTGGTAGTAGCTCCTGCAGAGGCCATTGTCGTCGATGTAGCTGCCCTGCGGGCAATCCACGACACATTCCAGCGTAGAAGCAGACCGCACCAGTCCGGGCGGACAGTCGCCCTCATCGTAAGACTGATCGACGCTTTCGGATCGACTCCATGAAGAAGACGGGAAGTCAGGCTGGCAGTAATTCGGGTTGCTCAGGTCGCGGTGATAGCCCTCGGGGCAATAGGGCAGCGGTATCTGCTCATAGCCCTCCGGGCAGCCCTGATGGCAGGGCGGCAGACAGACCCCCGGATAGCCGGGATAGCGGTTCCAGCCCGGGGGACACGCAGGCAGGCAATAGTCGCCATAAGTGACCTTGCCGGGCGGGCAACTGGGCAGGGGTGGCTCGCTCGGCGCTGGACAGCCACAGGACACGCAGCCACAGGACGAGACTGGCGGAGCGCAATAGCCCTGTTGGTTGTCAGCCACGGCGGGTAGCGCACCTAAGCAAAGCAGCAGCAAGGAGACGGCAGCGAGCCAGCTACGAAGTGTGCGGTGCAACATAAAATTGCGCCCCCCTTACCGACATATACCGAAAATTGAAGCTATCATGTTCCGATCGGCAGTCAATGGCCGTTCAGGCGGGGCTCAGTTCCGCTGCAGTTTTTCAAGCCCACTGGCGGCAACCGCCAGGATGATGATGCTGCCCACGAGAATGTCACGGACATAACTGTCAACGCTCAACTGCGTCAGGCCATTGGAGAGCACGCCCAGAAACAAGACACCGACCAGCGTGTTGATGACGCGGGGTTCTCCGTGCGCATGCATGGTCATGCCAAGAAACACCGCGGCGATGGCATCAAGCATGAGGCCAGCACCCTGGGTCGGATTGGCGGAGGCGACCCGGCTCATATACATGAGGCCCGCTGCAGCAGCACCAAGGCCCGATAGCGCAAAGGCAATGAGCCGCGTCCGCTTGACGTCAATGCCCGCCAGACGGGCTGCCTCCGAACTGCCACCGATCGCGCGCAAATGCCGGCCGAACACCATCTTCTGCAGGATGAACCACGCAATCAGCAGGGTGACGGCGGCAACGATTGTCAGATTGGGAAGCATGATGACGGCATCGTCGGCGCGCCACAGCGGCACGCCACCGCGCGCGAAGGCGCCAAAGCTCTGCGGTATGTCACTGCCAAAGATCGTCTTTCCCCCAGCCAGGAGAAACGCCAGTCCGCTGAAGATGGTGAGGGTTCCGAGCGTGGCCACGAAAGGAAGGATACCAACGTAGCTCACCAGGAAGCCGTTCAGCATCCCACCCGCAACGCCCAGCGCGAGGGCCAGGGCAAGGCCGGCGCCATCGCTGCCTGTTTCGCGGAACACCACGGCAGCGACGACTCCGGCAAGGCTGGCCATCGAGCCAGAGCTCAAGTCGTAATCACCCATCGCCATGACGATGGTCATGGCGATGGCGGTCACCGCAAGCATGCTGACCTGCTGCGAAATATTGAGAAGATTTCGCCCGGTCATGAAGGTGCCGGGCAGCAGCATCCAGAACAGCAGCACAAGCGCAAAGAAACACGCGAGCGTTCCGTAGTTTCTGATCAGACCCACGTCGCCCGCGCCTTCCCTGCCCCCAGACGTCCCGAGACGGACTAGTCCTTCACATTCGCAGAGGTGATGAGCTTCGTTGGAACGTAGATCACGCCCTGCTTGATCTGCTCACCCGAGAGATGGCGTTTCACGGCCTCAGCCGTGGCGGCGCCAATGCCCTTGAAGTCCTGCGCCATGGAGGCTTCGAAGTTACCGCCCTTGGCGATGGCTTCACGCGCCTGCGGATTTGCGTCAATGCCGGTGATGACAATGCCCTCGCCGCTGCGGCCAGCAGCCTCAATGGCCTGCAAGGCGCCAAGCGCCGGCTGGTCCCATGCGGCCCAGACCGCCGAAATCGACCCCTTGTCGGGATTGGCGGCAAGAATCGCTTCCATCTTGGCACGGCTGTCGGCAATGCCACCGTCCTGGACGTCCGGAGTGACGCGGTCGACAACCTTGATGTCGGGGTTATTCCTGAAGATCGTATCTGCAATCACGCCACGCTGCTGCACTGGCGGAAAGGCATCAAAAACGAACATGACGACATTGCCCTTGCCGCCAAGCCGATTTGCCACATAGGCCGCCGTATCAGCCGCCATTGCATAGCCGTTGCTGGTGATGTTGGTGACGAGCAGCGGTGTCGCGCCCGCATCCATGCCGAACACCGGAACACCGGCAGCCTTCGCAGTCTCGAGGCCTGCCTGGACCTGCGAAGGATCGACGTTGATGACAATTGCAGCAACCTTCTGGTTTGCCGCATCCTCGATGCGACCGACCGCTGCCGCCACATCGCCCTTCGTATCGATGACATTCACCTCCCAGCCGAATTCCTTGGCCTTGGCCTCGAAGGCCTCGACATAGAACTGCGTGCCGGGCTGAGCGAGATAGGGCGTGATCACGGCGATCTTCTCGCCTGCCGCGTGAGCGGTTCCGCCAGTTGCCAGCATTGCTGCGGCAAAGGCAGCGCTCATCATGTGTCGACGGTTCATTCTGTTTCTCCAATAGCAAGATGCCTTGATCCGGCGCGGAAAGTAAGCACAATTGCCAACAGGTGACAAGGATGGCGGGCATGCTGATTGGGATCGATGTGGGAACGACGGCGGTCAAGGCCGCACTCTTCGATCATGCTGGACAGGTGCTGCGGCAGTTCAGCGAAAACTATCCTACCGCGAGGCCGGCAGCCGGGCTGGTGGAGCAGATGGCAGATGACTGGATGAGGCTGGTCACTGTGGCGCTTGCAAAGCTGGGTGAGGGTGTCGATGTCGCTGCGGTCGGCCTGTGTTCGCAGGTCAACACGCATGTGTTCACCGATAAGCGCGGCGAGCCGCTCTTCCCCGCCATCACATGGCAGGATACGCGAAGCGTGGAAGAGGCCGTGGCGCTCGACGCAAGGGTCGGCACTGCCGACAAGCTTGCGTGGTGGGGTGCGCCATTGCCGATAGACGCGAGCCATGTTCTTGCACGCATGGCACATGTGGCGCGGCACTCACCGGAGCTCTGGAAGAGGACGAGGCTCGTGCTTGCGCCGAAGGATTTCTGCCTTCTCCACCTCACCGGGCATGCGGTCGCCGACCCGATGACAAACTTCGGCATTCTCGATCAAACGCTGCAACTGATCCAACCGCTGCTGGCTCTGGTGCCCGGCGCCACCGAACGCCTGCCACGCCTGGCGGGAGTCACCACGGTTGCAGGCCACATCCGCAAGGGACTGCCCTGCGCCGGAGCGCCGGTCGTCACGGGTGCGATGGATGCGTGGTCCGGCCTGCTGGGCGCAGGCGTGGTGCAAGACGGTCAGGGGCTCTATCTCAGCGGCACAAGCGAGATCCTCGGCATCGTGTCTCACGAGCGCCACCCGGCAGCGGGCGTCATCGCCTTCGCGCAATGCGAGGGGATCAACCTGCACGCTGGACCGACCCAGTCAGGTGGAGCGTCCGCGGCCTGGGCTGCGCGTTTGCTTGGAACGGATCCCAAAGGACTGTCGGACCTGGCCACCGCCGCCGACCTTCGCCATGTTCCACTGTTCCTGCCTCATCTCGATGGCGAGCGGGCACCTTTCTGGGACGCGGAAGCCAAGGGCGCGTTCACAGGCCTTTCCTCCGCTACAGGACGCGCGGAACTGGCACGCTCGGTCCTCGAGGGTGTTGCCTATTCGGCACGCCTTGTTTTCGACAGGCTTGAGCAGTCGGCCGGCCGCGGCGCCGATGTCATTCATCATGCCGGTGGTGGCTCTGCATCCGACCTGTGGAGCCAGATCCGCGCGGATGTTCTTGGCAAGCCGCTGAGACGCACGGCGATGCGAGATGCCGGTGTCTTGGGCGCTGCACTGATGGCAGCCGTGGGAAGCGGCACCTTTTCTTCACTGGCGGAGGCCAGTGCCAGGCTGGTGCAGTTTGACCGGAACTTCACCCCGGATGGCAGCGCCGCGGTGCGCCACGCTGATCGTTTGGCCGGATATGGCCTTGCCTACGAGCAGCTCAAGCCGGTGAACGCGCAGTCTTGCTGACAAGTTCCGGAGGCAAAAACCCGGGCAGTCGGACTGCCCGGGTTTGCGAGACGGCTGACGGGCATGGCGTGACCGCTCACGGAGCGACGATCACACGCCCTTCGGTGCACCGGCTGTTCAGTAACAGGGTGGATAGGGATAATAGCCGCAGGCCGGTGGCGCATAATAGGGCGCTGCTGCAGCAGCGCCGACGACTGCGCCGGCCGCTACTCCGGCCGCGACGTCTGCGGCAACGGGCGCCCCATACCAGCCGTGATGACCATACCAGCCACCGCCGCCGCCACCAACGGCCCAGCCGCGGCCACCAGCTGCGAACCAGTCAATGAACACGGCGGCGGGCCCGCTCAGACCCTTCAAATCGCCCTCGAGCACATCGACATCAAACGTCAGGTTCTGACCGTCAAGCTTGGGGTTCTTGAGAACCACCACCGCATCGGTCACGCCACCCTTTTCGCCGCCGAGCACGGAAACCGTTGCATTGGGTGGATCCTTCTTGAAGCTGTCGCTGCCATCGCCCCACCTCGAGATGAACATGGTGGTCGTCTCATGCCCGGCCGCGCGCACGGGACGATCTGCGAAAACAATCACATTTCCCGCAACACCGGTCAGGGTGAGCTTGCCGTCGGCAAGCGTCGCGCCATCCGAGTTGATCACGCCAAGCGACGGAACGGGGCCCTGGTTGCTCGGCTTGCCGATGGTCTTCTGCAATGGAATATGCGGGTTGACCGGCTGATCGGCATTGGCGGCACAAGCGGAAAACACCAGCCCCAGTGACACGACGGCCGCACGGGAAACTACCCTCCAATTCATATCTGATCTCCTGTATCTGGACGGTTGTAGAATTAAAGACCGGGAATCCCGCGTCTCATAGCCGAGTTTCTCCCTGGCCGCTACACGGCTGTTGCCGGCTTGCACCCCGCCTTCCCGGCACTGCGCGTCAGCCTTGACCCTGACCAAGTTATTGATCCCGGAGCCAGGGCCAAGGCGGGGCACCGGAAGGGCCTCCCATCAGGGAATTTCAATTTTGGCCTTGTAAATTTCGCGCAAAGGGCCTACCTAGGCTGCATCGACACTTTTTGGTCTGACGGACGGACCTCGGGCCTTTTCCTTCTGCACGAGTTCTCACCCTCTCTTCAAGAACATCGGTAACTTTGCTCTGCAATCCAGCGTGCAAAGACGTGCAGTAACAAATCCAAGGGAAAAGACATGCCTACAGGCACAGTGAAGTGGTTCAACGCCCAGAAGGGCTTTGGTTTCATCCAGCCGGACACCGGTGGACCGGATGTGTTCGTTCATATCAGCGCAGTGGAACGCGCCGGCATGAGCGGCCTCAATGAGGGTCAGAAGATTTCCTTCGAAGTGGTCACAGACCGCCGGAATGGAAAGTCCTCGGCCGACCGGCTGCAGTCAGCCTAAAAAACTCAAGACCCCTCAGTTCACTCGCCACGGACGTACTGGCCGTGAGCTGACAGACTTCTTGTTGCGAACCACGGATGTACTGGTCGCGACACGGTAGATCGTGGGTGCGTCGGTGCCGGGCACCGGCGCATTCTTGTTCATTGCCAGCTTATCACGTAGAGAAAAGGTGCATGGGATGCCCGTGTCAGGAACGATCTACGTGTACCGGTCGACAAAGACCGAAGGACTTTTCTGCTTCTCCGCCGATGCCACTGCTGATCGCCTTCCAGAGAGCCTGTCTCCCTGGCTCCGTCATCGGCTGATCAAGGCTGGCGAACGCCTTCCACACGGGCTGGAGAGAGCTGCCATCATGCCCAGCATGCAACACCATGGTTACCAGCTATTCCGCCGGAAACCTCCAGGGAGGCCTGTTCGTTGAGAGTTTTCGTAAAAGACAATAATGTCGACCAGGCCCTCCGCTTCCTCAAGAAGAAGATGCAGAGGGAGGGAATTTTTCGCGAAATCAAGGCTCATGCCGCCTATGAAAAGCCCTCCGAGAAACGGGTGCGCGAAAAAGCGGAAGCCATTCGCCGCGCGCGGAAGCTTGAGCGCAAGAAGGCCCAGCGTGAAGGGCTGCTTCCAATGCCGAAACCGAAGTTACGGACACCCAAGCCCGCCAATCCATTCTCTGCACTCGGCACGCCGAAATCCGCGACGCCTGATACTGGCCGCTCCGGCTGAGACAGGACCGACGCAGGCGAATCGAAGATCCCGCAGACGGACCAAAACCCCTTCTCACTTTCCATTTCTGATTCCGGTCTCACGACCATCGCGGGAGACTCGCCGGCAGGCGCCGGGGAGGCCTACATCCTCAACATGTCTGTACCCTACCCAGACTACTCCGCGTAATGGTTGATTTCTTTACTGGCTTTGACCAAATAGGAACCTAGGCGCCGGCGATTTATCTAACAACAATGCTGGCGCGCAGCAAAAATGGAAAACTCCAAGTCGATACCACAAAAATTTCAGCTGGCTCTCGAACATCACCGGGCTGGTCGCCTAGCCGACGCACAGGCTCTTTATAAAGAGATCCTTGTGGAAATCCCTGAGCACTTCGACAGCAACCATCTTCTCGGGACGTCGTTGATCCAAACAGGTCAGGTCGAGAAAGGTATCGATTGCATCCGCCGGGCTCTGACAATCAATCCAAATTACCCTGAGGCCCAATACAACTTAGGGCATGGTTTGAGCTCCCTTGGTCAGTACGAGCAGGCTATTCCGTGCTTTCAGGCGGCGATTGCACTTAACTCCCACGATCCAGAGTACTACCTCGAGCTGGCAAGCGCCCTAGCCGAGATGAAGTCGCTTGATGCTGCGCTCTCCAATTATGATAAGGCGATCAAGCTGAAACCGAACTATGCCGATGCGCTTGCGGGCCGGGCCAAGGTTCTCAGGATGCTGGACCGCCTCGACGAGGCTTTGGCAAATTACAACAAGATCATTGCACTGCGGCCACGGGATGCGGAAGGCTACAACGGGCGAGGCCAGATTCTGAAGGACCTGGCTCAGTATGATGAAGCGCTACGTGACTACGAAACTGCAATCAGCCTGAAGCCGGACCATGCTGAAGCATATCTTCGTCTCGGAATTTTACAACGCGAATTGGGGCGACCGCGTGATGCGGTTATCAGCCATGAAAAGGCGATCAGTCTAAAGCCTGGCTATGTGGACGCCTATAACAGCCGGGGAACGGCACTCAGGGACCTCCGACAACTCGATGAAGCTCTGGCAAGTTTCGAAACGGCAATCGACCTTGCACCTGATCACGCGTATGCCCACATCAATCGAGCCCTCTTGCTCAAAGATCTCAATCACTTTGATGAAGCCCTTGCCGGATACAACCGCGCGATAGGATTGAAGTCTGATCTTGCTGTGGCACACTATAACAAATCACTCCTGCTCCTGCACAGGCAGAACTACCTTGAAGGCTTCGAGCTCTATAGTTGGAGATGGAAAAAGAAAAACTTCAACAGCAAGACGCTGAGCACGAACATACCAAGGTGGACCGGAAGTCCAATGACCGGAAAACTACTGCTCTGGCCAGAGCAGGGACTGGGTGACGAGGTTTTCTTTTCATCATTTCTGTCGCTCGTTCGGAGCGACACAATGGAGATCACTTTATCAGCCGATCGAAGGCTTCACGCCATCTATGCCAGATCATTTCCGACAATTCACGTGGTCGACTCCGTCTTGCAAGACGATGCGCCAGTTACCGATTTTACTGAGCAGGCACCAATTGGCGACCTGGGGCACCTGCTTAAAATCACATCTGAAAAACTCAGTCAGCGAAAATATCCCTTCTTGACTGTCAACCAGGAACGAAAAGACGAGCTCATTTCAGAAAATGATTTTCTAAGACAGAAATTTGTATGTGGCATCGCATGGCGCAGTGCAAACAAAAAAATTGGCGAGGGCAAGAGTATTGCACTGGATGATCTTGAGCCGCTGCTGAGAACCAGTGATGCCACCTTCGTAAATCTTCAGTATGGAGACGTCGCTGACGAGATCGAAAGAGTGGCAGGGACGCTTGGCTCTAGAGTGCACCAGGTTCCCGGGCTCGACGTTTTTCATGATATTGACGGTCTGTTATCGCTGATAGACGCCTGCGATATCGTTTTGACAACAAGCAACGTTACGGCACATCTTGCAGGTGCGATTGGCAAGAAGGCTGCGGTGCTGGTTCCGAAAGGCAAGAGCCGGCTCTGGTATTGGCACGACCAACCACAGAGTATATGGTATCCAAGTCTTCGATTGTTCAATCAAGGTGAAAATTGGGATTGGTCAGATCCTGTTCTTCGAGCGGCGAGTTGGATAAGGGAAAACATGCAATGGACCGGATAAATCTCGTCGTAGGCTTCGACCAGAGAGAGGCAATCGCTTATCACGTGTTCTGTCAGAGCGTTATAGACAGAGCAAGCCTTCCTGTGCAGTTTCTTCCGCTCAATCCAAAAGCAATCCTGGGATACTCGGAAACGCACAAGGATGGCAGCAATGCATTCATATATACGCGCTTTCTGACGCCGTACTTGATGAACTTTTCTGGCTGGGCGATCTTCGCTGACGGTGACATGGTTTGCAATGCCGACCTGGCGGAACTCTGGAAGCTTCGTGATCCGACAAAAGCGGTCATGGTCGCCAAGCATGATTACAAGACCAAAGCTCACACAAAGTATCTTGGCGCCAAGAACGAGAACTATCCGCGGAAGAACTGGTCCAGTTTAATTCTCTGGAACTGTGGGCATCCTGACAACGCCCAACTCACGCCTGAACTCGTTGGATCCAAGGATGGTGCTTTCTTGCATCGTTTCAGATGGCTTGACGACGACAAGGTTGGTGAGCTTCCAAAGGAATGGAACTGGCTTGCAATCGAGTATGAGCCGCGTCGGGACGCCAAGCTTATTCACTACACGCTTGGAACACCCTGTTTTCGAGACTACCGGGACAGCGACATGGCAGACATATGGCTTGCGTCTCAACAGCGGGTTCTCAGCGGCATGGAGGACTAGCGCAAGCGGTGGCGCTGCTTTTGACACTTCGAGAATGGGGCTTGGTTCCACCCCTCTCTTGCTGTCGCATCTGTTCTGCCGGTCAACTGCGTTGCATCATGATCCGCGTCTTGCGCAACTGAATCGGGACCGGTGATCAGTAACCCAGACCGATGTTCTGCGTTTTCGACCCTAATCAAGATTTGCGTTGCAAAATGACTGGTATGGACTGCACCGCTCGGTCCAGTATCGAAGGCTTGGCGAAAAATTCCCATGGAATTCATCAGGCCGTTGATGACGCTTGTAGTATTGCAGATGACCATTGGTTCTTTTTGCTATTGCGGCCCCGTCGAACAAGCAGGTCGGGCGACACACCGGATGCCGGGTCCGAATTTGATTGCCGGGTCAACACGAGTGCAAGGTTTGCCCAGGTGGATCCGGCGCTGGGCACAGGGCCAGGCAGATCCGCCGGCCTCCATCCCTACGCCATTTCTGTTATTATACTTATGATTGTTTATTGATCTTCACTTATCTGGCCGGGCTTACGAATTCGAAACCAAATCCCAGCTATCTGGGTAGCACAACAGATCAGTTTGGAAGGACGCCAGCGATGAGCAGGAACCAGATTT
Source organism: Aestuariivirga sp. (assembly GCF_044238155.1). Lineage (GTDB taxonomy): Bacteria > Pseudomonadota > Alphaproteobacteria > Rhizobiales > Aestuariivirgaceae > Aestuariivirga. The sequence goes on from NZ_JBIIDX010000043.1 coordinate 20,311, forward strand.
TGTGGTCGTTTCTTTTGTTTTTCATCGTTTTCCTGACGGTCATCGCCGTGATCATCGGGGTCAATCGGTTCAGCCAGCAGAAGGCTCCAGATGGTCAGGATACGAGCCTGCTGTTTGGCGCCATCGCGCGCAGCCAGAGCACCGGAACACTGGGATATTCCTCCAAGCTGCCATCCCAGACCGAAGCCGAACAGAAAGCCAGTGAAGCATGTGGCAATGACTGTGCAATCATCAGCTGGTTTCAGAATGCGTGCGGTGCCTTTGCCGCAGGTTCGTCCAGCTGGGGCGCGAACTACGGCACGACTGTCGAGGACGCAATGCTCAAGGCCAAAGAGACGTGTGGCTCACAATCAGCGGACAAGAATTGCGAGGTCAAGCTCGTCGTCTGCTCCAACGGACTTGTCTCCAAGAACTAGCAACCACTTTGCCAAAGCCCGCAGAAGTCCGGTTTGTGTCAGGAGCGATGAGCCCTAGCCCCTGCCCTCCAATGCCCGAAGGGCCTATTGAACACCATCGGTCAGCTGGATGACGGGCGAATTGCTTTCGATCCGGCGGCCGGCCTCAAGTTCCACCGCAGAGATGGCGGAACGACTGACCTCTTCCATTTCCTTCCGAATTCTCTGCAGGGCAAGGAAGATGAAATCCACGTAGTTCTGCATGATTTCATCATTGGCCTCGACCGCGCTCTTGCGGATCTGACTCTCGAGGCTCGCAGACTTCTGCTTCAGATCCTCGAACGCCAGAGTCATGCTTCCATCGATCTTGTTCAGCGCAT
>NZ_JBIIDX010000044.1:0-20809 GCF_044238155.1 Aestuariivirga sp.
TGCGCGCCGGAGAGATGGTCGCTTCACTGCAGGCGTTCCTGAAGGGAAAACCCACCGGCCCGACGTCAGCCCTGGGCAAGACAGGGCTGACGCAGCCTTCCGATACTGGTGCAGAACGTCATGTCATGGCGAATTATGACGATATACTTTCATTTGTCGATCAGCACGCCAAGCAGAATATCTCGCTCTACAAGCGGGGAACGCTCGAACGCCGCATTGCCCGCCGCATGGCCATCGTGGGCCTGGAGCCCGAAGACGTGACAGAATACCTTGCGATGTTGAAGGCCGACGCGCGGGAGCGCGCACAGCTTTCGACCGACCTGCTCATCCACGTTACCAGTTTTTTCCGAGATCCGGCAGTATTCGATTACCTCTCCAGCGAAACCATCCCAGAGTTGCTTGGAGCGGTGGCAAAAGGCCGTCCCCTGCGGATATGGGTTGCAGGATGCAGCACCGGAGAGGAGGCTTATAGCTTCGCCATCATTTGCCTTGAGGCCATTGCAGCAGCCGGTTCGCGCACCCAACTCCAGATCATTGCCTCGGATGTCGATCCAGACTCAATTTCCATCGCTCAGACTGGTATCTATCCCAAGGATATCGACATATCAGTGTCTTCAAAGCGCCTTGCTCATTTCTTCGTACCCGTTCAGGGAGGATGGAAGGTCACAGCAGCTTTGCGCGACGTGGTGATGTTCACCGTTGCAGATCTGCTGACAGACCCTCCGTTCTCCAAGATTGACCTCATTTCGTGCCGCAACGTCATGATCTACCTGGCACCCGAGGCACAAAAGAGCGTGATCGCCCGCTGCTGTTATGCTTTGCGCCCCGGAGGGCTGTTGCTGCTTGGTTCGGCGGAAACGCCATTTCAGGGTGATGAGTGTTTTGCTGTGGAGAATAAGGAGGCACGGCTCTGGCGCCGTGTGGGTCAAAGTCGCCCGGGCGATCTATTTCTGGCGGGTGAAACTCGTGAAAAGGTCATGCCATCACCAACAATACCCATCGTCCGGCGCGATGTCCTACCCGATCTCTGTCGCAAGTTCCTGTTGGAGCACTATGCGCCCGCGGCTGTGTTGCTCAACACCCGGCTCGAATGCCTTTATTTTCATGGACCCACTGAAAAATATCTGAAGATAACCGAGGGCCCTTCTCCTACCGGCATCCTCGGCATGCTGCCAAAGAGTGCGCGCATTAAGTTCCGCATGGGTGCGGCCTCCTGTTCGCGTTCCAACCGCCTGGTGACGATCTCCAGCTTACGTATCTGGGACGGCGCAAGTGTCGATATCGCCATTCATGCAATCCCTGCAGGCGATGAACTGCTACTGCTTGCCTGTTTCGTCGAAATGGCTGCAGATGCAGGGCGGTTGAGGTCTGATGCGACCACGGCACCGGCGAATGCCGGCGAGGCCACGGATCTTGCGGCCGAACTCGAAACGACACGCAAGGAGCTTCAAGAGGCCCTCCATGACCTCGAACAGCAGGCCGAGGCGCATGGCGCCGATACTGCGGAGGCACTGTCAGCCAGCGAAGAGTTCCAGTCCGCCAATGAAGAACTCCTGGCATCAAAGGAGGAACTCCAATCTCTGAATGAAGAGCTTACAACGCTGAACAATCAGTTGCAGGAGACTCTGGAGCGCCAGCGGACCACAGCGAATGATTTGCAGAATGTCCTGTTCAGCACCGATGTTGCGACTGTCTTCCTGGACCTTGACTTAAACATACGGTTCTTCACCCCTGCGGCGCGCAGTATCTTTCGTGTGATCGCGAGCGATGTAGGGCGGCCACTCGCCGACCTGGTCGCCTTGACCAAGGATGACCAGTTGACCGCTGAGACCAACGCAGTGATCAAGAACTCCGAGAAGATTGAGCGTGAAATTGCCGGCAGGGACGGACAATGGTTTCTGCGTCGCATACAGCCCTACCGAGACGACGGCGGTCGGGTGGCGGGCGTCGTCATCACTTATGTCGACATTACCGAGCGCAAGCTTACCAACGCTGCACTGATGAGCGCGACTAGAGATGCTGAGCGTGCCACGAGAGCAAAGTCACGCTTTCTGGCTGCCGCCAGCCACGATCTGCGCCAGCCATTACAGGCGCTTGCGCTTCTGCACGCCTTGATGGCGCGGAGCAAGCGCCCATCGGAAGTCATGCGGCTGACTAGCCTGCTGAATGGCACGCTGAAGTCCATGACCGAATTGCTGGACTCGCTGCTTGATGTCACCCGTATCGACTCTGGCATCATCCGGCCAAATATCAGGTCTGTTGCCATTGCACCCATAATCCAGCGGCTGACCGAGGAGTTCCGGCCACAATGTGAATTGAAGGGTCTGAATCTTCGTTCGGTGCCCAGCAGCGCCTGGGTCAGGACTGATCCGCAACTGCTCGAGCAGATATTGCGGAACCTGTTGTCGAATGCCATGAAATACACTCGTACCGGCGGCGTATTGCTAGGCTGCCTGCGCAAGGGTCCGGAACTCAGCATCCGTGTCTACGATAGCGGTGTCGGCTTTGCAGAATCTGAAAGCAAGGCGATTTTCGACGCCTATTACCAGATTGAGGGGTCAGCATCCACTTCGCGCACTGGTCTGGGGCTTGGCCTCTCAATCGTGCAAAGGCTGGCGCAACTCATGAAGCATCCGGTAACGGTTCACTCGACGCCCGGCAGAGGAACGGTCTTCATGATTTCGCTGCCTGTCGCTGAAGCTCTTCCTGGCCTCATGCCTGACCAGGCGAGTGCCCTTGACCTTAAAGCTCCACCGCGTCAGACGGGCACAATCCTTCTGGTCGAGGATGAAAAGCCACTGCGGGACCTGCTGGACGAGCTTCTTGCAGGTGAGGGCCACACCGTCATACCGATGCCCGATGCACAGAGTGCGCTGGACTGGGCCAAGACATGCGGCATCACGCCAGACCTTCTGCTGACAGATTACGATCTTGAGGATAGCCAGGGTGGGGTCGTACTGGCGAAGTCACTGGCTAAACTTCTGTGGCACGCGATCCCCACAATCATAATCACCGGAGACATCACCACCGAGACACATCAGGAGATTGCAAGTGCGGGCTACGAAGAGGTCCTCAAGCCCGCTTCGCCCAAGGAACTTCTAGACAAGATATCCGGCCTCATCCTTAAAGCCCGTGCCGGAAGACGGCAGGGCAAGCCAGATGCGAATTCATCTGATATCAGTATTTATGTAATCGATGATGACCCGTTGATCCGCGAGACCATGCAGCGCCTGTTCGAAGCAGAAGGGTGGTCTGTCGTCACTTACGAGGCAGCCGAGGAGTTTCTTGCATCCCCGCGGCCGGACGGCCAAGCCTGCCTCCTGATCGACAGCGTATTACCCGGCATGAGCGGGACAGATCTGATAAAATACTTGCGGGCAGAAAGTTCCACAATACCAGCCGTGATGCTGACAGGCCATGGCGACGCCACCGCCGCTGTGGCAGCGTTAAAGGCTGGCGCATCAGACCTGATCGAGAAGCCTGCGAGCGCCACACATCTGTTGGACAGCGTGCGCAAGGCGATCGAAGCGGGACGGGATCTCAACGCACGCAGTGTTTCCCGCAGATCCGCTCGGAAGAAACTCTCTGCACTGACTAAACGCGAGTATGAAATTCTCTTGAGGATTCTCGAAGGCGCTCCAAACAAGATCATTGCAGCCGATCTTGGGATCAACCAACGCACAGTGGAGAATCATCGAGCCTCCGTCATGCGTAAATGCGGCGTCAGCTCTCTTCCCGATCTGGTACGCCTTGCGCTGTCAGCCGACATGAGCTCTGAATGACCGGACCCTGCCGGGCTTCAAGACCCGCAGGTTTGTCTTAGTCCTGTTCATTACATATCGACAAACATCATGAGCAGCGTGCGCCAGGGCGCGCGGTTGCCGATGATACGATCTCTCCGCCATCGTCATGCGCCTGAGTAGATTCCGTGGGTTTCGGAAGTTCTCTACTTCGCTTACCAATTATCAGCGACTGCAATTGGTGTCCTGACTGGTTAGAGAAAGCCCTGCGATATGGCGTCTCTTGTTGACATTGAAGATCGCGTGCGATGGCCGCTGTGGGCTCCGGGCCAGGGCAGTCAGCTTTCGACACCAGTCTGGGTAGCCACGGGCAAATCACTACCAACTATATGCAATCGTTATCATTTTTCTATGACGCCCTCTGGAATGTGGCGCCACAACTGATCGAGGCAGCATGACGGCAATCCGCAAGGTTCTTGTAACAGGTGGCGCCGGATACATCGGCAGTCACACTGCCAAGCTTCTCGCTGCAACCGACATCGAACCCATCATCTATGACAATCTCTCGACAGGTAACATCGCCGCGGTGCGCTGGGGTCTGTTCGTGCATGGCGATATTCTGGATACGGCGAACCTCGCCCGGACCCTCCTGAAACACAAGCCAGAAGCGGTAATCCATTTTGCCGCGGCGGCTTATGTCGGAGAATCCGTCGAGCAGCCGGCAAAATACTACCGCAACAACGTCTGCGGAACGCTGTCACTGCTTGACGCATGCCGCCTAAGCGATGTCAGCCGTGTGATCTTCTCCTCAAGCTGTGCGGTCTACGGCGTACCAAACGCGCTCCCAATTGTAGAGGCGACAACCAGGCAGCCGATCAACCCCTACGGCCGTACCAAGCTGATCGCTGAGCAGATGCTTGAAGATTTCGCAATGGCCTATGGGCTTCGCTACGTCGCGTTGCGTTATTTCAACGCTTGTGGCGCAGATCCAGAGGGTGAATTGGGCGAATGGCACACGCCCGAGACCCATATCGTTCCCAGGGCACTCTTGGCGGCCAGAGATGCCACCCTCCGCTTGCCAGTCTTCGGGGACGATTATGAAACACCTGATGGGACCTGCATCCGGGACTTTGTCCACGTCTCAGATCTTGCCCGGGCACATGTTTTGGCACTTGATCATCTGAGCAGTGGCGGCGCCAGCCTGACCGCTAACATCGGAAGCGGCGTTGGCTCGTCGATCCGCGCGGTCATCGATGCGATTGCTCGCATAACGGGCAGGAGGGTTTCCATTGAGATACACCCGCGGCGCGCGGGAGATCCACCGGTGCTTTATGCTGACCCTTCTTTTGCGCGGCGCGCACTCGGGTTTTTCCCGCAACACTCCGATCTCGCGACAATCGTGCGCACAGCAGCGCCACAATTTGGCCTGTCGGTATTGGGCGCATGAGAATGGCCAGGTTGATGGAAACTTGCAATACGAACAGGCTGGCCAACCCAGATGGAGAACCGCTGATGGTTGCTCTCATGAGCAGAGCCCAGCGCGCCGAATATCTGGCCGGGATTGCCGCTTGGTGTGCAGCACTCGTCTACTTCTGGATCTGGTGGCTTGATCCCGCGCATTTCTCCGCAACCGCCCGATATGTGATGGCCACGGCAGCTGTCGCGTGGATTACGTTGCTTCCGACATATTTTATGCTTGTTTTCTATCGCGCGAGGATCCCGAGCGGACCATTGCGCCTCCCACCCGGAAGCCGAATCGCGATGGTGGTCACCAAGGCGCCCTCTGAGCCGTTTGATGTTGTCTCCGCCACTCTTGAAGGCATGTTGGCGCAGGGTGTGCCGCACGATACGTGGCTGGCTGACGAAGATCCCAGCCTCGAGACCATAAACTGGTGCACGCGTCATGGCATCTTCTTGTCTACTCGTAAGGGCAGGGCCGACTATCATCGTCCAAACTGGCCACGGCGCACGCGCTGTAAGGAAGGAAACCTTGCCTTCTTCTACGACCAGTTTGGCTATTCGCGTTATGACTTTGTCTGCCAGCTCGATGCCGATCATGTGCCAGAGCCGGGATATCTGTGGCAAATGCTGCGCCCATTCGCTGACAGCCGCGTCGGATATGTTTCAGCACCAAGCATTTGCGACAGTAATGCCGCCCGGAGTTGGTCGGCTCGCGGACGCCTCGGGGCGGAAGCCAGCATGCACGGCGCGCTCCAGGCTGGATACAACGGCAATCTTGCGCCCATATGCATAGGATCGCACTATGCAGTACGTACTTCGGCATTGAAGCAGATCGGGGGACTTGGACCGGAGCTCGCGGAAGACCATTCGACAACTTTGATGATGAACGCCTTCGGCTGGCGCGGCGTCCACGCTCTGGATGCCATCGCCCATGGCGAGGGACCACGTAGCTTCGCTGATCTCGTCACGCAGGAGTTTCAATGGTCTCGAAGCCTCTTCATGGTGTTTCTGCAGTATTCGCCCAGTTATGTGGCCCGCCTGCCCGCCCGGTTGAAATTCCAGTTCCTGTTCTCCCAGCTCTGGTATCCGCTGTTTGCTTTCTTCATGGCACTGATGTTTGCCATGCCAGTCATTGCCCTGTGGAGTGGAAGAAATTTCATCAACGTGACCTATCCGCAGTTCCTGTTGCATTTCGCACCACTATCCCTCGTGCTGGTTCTCCTCGCCTTTCGCTGGCGATCAACTGGCTCTTACCGGCCGCGCAACGCAAGGGTCCTGAGTTGGGAGGGCATGATTTTCCAGTTCGCGCGCTGGCCGTGGGCACTGGCTGGAACAGTGACCGCCCTGCACGACTGGCTGACCGGATCGACCGCCGACTTCCTCATTACGCCCAAGGGCAACTCGACCGTTGATCCTCTGCCGGTGCGCGTGCTGGCTCCCTACGCCATTCTTTCGGTGGTCTCGGCGCTGCCGGTGGCACTAGTCGATAATCCCGGTGAAGCGCGTGGTTTCTATATCTTCGCGCTGATCAATGCGGCCATTTACGCATCGCTGCTAGCCTTCATTGTCGTCCAGCATGCCCGTGAGAACCTGTCACAGACCAGAAGCCGGAGCTATCGTGCAGCCCTATCGGCAAGCCTTGTCGCGATGTTTGCCTTGTTGGGATTCGGCGGGGTTAGTCACGGAATGAGCGGCGTGGAATCTCTGGCGTGGGGTGGAGGTCGCGTCAGCCTGTTCAGTGAAACCTATTCGATCGCCGGCGCGGGTCTTGGCAAGGCGGCAATTCGCAAAGTTCGCTTTCATCCCCAATGGCGGCCATCGGAACCAGGCTCTTCAATCGTCAATTCTGAGGGAGGCGCATAGCGCATACAGTTATGAACATTGCAATGATAGGTACGGGTTATGTCGGCCTCGTGAGTGGAAGCTGCCTTGCCAATTTGGGAAACACGGTGTCATGCGTTGACCTGAACAAAAGCAAGATTGATGGCCTCAGCCAATGCCTTTTGCCGATCTACGAACCAGGTCTCGGCGCGCTCGTGAAGCACAATCTGGCTGGCGGAACTCTCACCTTCACCATTGATTTGGCATCCGCAGTCCGAAATGCCGACATCGTGTTCATCACAGTGGGTACGCCGACTCGTGGCGACGAGGGCGATGCCGATCTGTCCTTTGTTTATGAGGTGGCGCAGAATATTGCCCCTATCCTGAAATCTGGCGCCGTGGTTGTGATCAAGTCGACTGTACCAGTGGGGACTGGAGACGTTGTTGAGCGGATCATAACCTCTGCACGCGGTCCCGGCACGTTCGCGGTTGTTTCAAATCCAGAGTTCCTGAGAGAGGGTTCCGCGATCGACGATTTCCTGTTTCCTGATCGTGTCGTCATCGGAACGGAAAGCGAGACCGGTCGCAGAGCGCTGATCGAGCTCTATGAGCCCATGGCCAGCAACCACATACCCATCCTCGTGACCAAGCGCCGGACTGCGGAATTGATCAAATATGCTTCGAACGCCTTCCTCGCAACCAAGATTATGTTCATCAATGAGCTAGCTGACCTGTGCGAGAAAGTTGGAACGGACATCGATGATCTGGCGACCGGCGTAGGGCTTGACAAACGCATTGGCCGCTCCTTTTTGAAAGCCGGTCCCGGCTATGGCGGCTCTTGCTTTCCCAAGGACACGCTCGCCCTTCTGCGAACCGCGCATGATCACGGCGTGGCGTTGCGCATCGTCGAAGAAACGGTCGCTGCTAACTCTGCGCGCAAGCGCAAGATGGCGCTCAAGGTGCTCGAGGCCCTAGGTGGCGAGGGGAACGGCAAGATTGTGGCTGTCCTGGGCCTGACCTTCAAGGCTGGAACTGACGACATGCGGGAAGCCCCCTCCATCGAACTGATCGAGACACTGCAGCTCTCCGGTGTCCATATCCGCGCCTACGATCCGGTAGGAATGCCTAATGCCGCCGGGGTGCTGCAGGACGTGGCATTCTTCGAGGATCCCTACGTTTGTCTCAAGGACGCGGATGCCGCCGTCGTCGTTACGGAGTGGGAGAATATTTCTGGACTTGCCCTTGAAACGATGCGGCACGTCATGCGAACCCCGATCCTGGTTGATCTTCGGAATGTGTTTTCTCGCACTGCGACGGCGGCAGCCGGATTTCACGTAACGAGTATTGGTCATTCCGGTCCGGCTGCCTCTGAACCGGAGCAACAATCGGCCATTGGACTGGTTCAGCCAATCAATCGGTCGCGTTCAAGACGTGTTGGCCAAGCCGGCACAGCAGCGCGCTAGAGCGATGCTCCGTGTCCCACGCCATTGGCGTCTGAGACCGTGGCGGCATGATCTGGCTTTGGTGCTGCGGCGGCCACCCAATCATCAAACAAGATGGAGAAAGTCAAATGAGGATCACCAAGAACGTCCTGTTGTGCGCTCTGACTATCTCGGCGGCCTGCGGCTTGATCGGTGGCGGAGCGTGGGCGCTTAACCTGCCCCTCGGTAATCCCTCCGATGGTGCGTCCGACCAGGGTCAGCCGGCTGCCAAGCGGCCCGCTCTCACGGAAAACTCTATCAAATTCGGTGTGTATGATCCTCATGGCGATTTCAGTGAGGAGAGTAGGGTTTCAATCGAACACATCTTTATGACCTGGGAGGATGTCGATCTGTCATCTCTGCCCGCCGTGGACGCCTACGTGCGCGCGCGGGGACGCACGCTCATGATCACGGTAGAGCCCTGGTCGTGGGCTTCTGACTGGCAGTTAAGCCCTGTCGAGCTGCTGTTGGGCATACAAGCCGGAGCATACGACATCAATATTGCCTCGGTGTGTTCAGCTATCTCTCGCTTGCAAAGTCCAATCAACATCCGCTGGGCGCATGAGATGGAGGCCGTGGATGGGCCGTTTCCATGGGCGCGTTGGTCTCCGAAGGATTATATCGCGGCCTATCGGCATTTTGTCACTGAATGCCGGAAGCAGATCCCAGACGCGAAATATGTGTGGTCGCCGAGGGGTGATCAATCCCTCGTTGAATTCTATCCCGGTGACGACTATGTCGATGTCATCGGTCTATCCGTTTTCGGCTATCAGGCTTATGACAAGAAAAATTTTGGTGGGGAACGGACCTTTGAAGAGGTTCTGGAGCCCGGCTACCGTCTGGTGAGCGGTTTCGGCAAGCCAGTCGTGGTGGCTGAATTAGGTTATGAAGGCGACGAGAGCTATGTCGCCAGATGGGCTAAGGCAGCGGCGGCGCCCCACCCCCAATTCCCAAAGTTGACGGCCATCATCTACTTCAACGATAGGGAGGTATTTGCGTGGCCGCAGAATTTTGGCCTTCCGAACTGGCGCATTGGGCAACCAAGATGAAATTGTAGGCTCCGGAAGAAGATCCCGGACCTCACGCCGTGAGCCACCTCTATCGGTTTCGCCGCCTCGGTTGTCGCCGATGTCATCCAGCTGGTGATATGCCCTCGGGTTCAACAATAGAAGCCTTTCAAACCATCGAACCTTGACACTTTGGGAACAAGGACTGGACTACATTTAAATGTCGGTGTGGCGTCTTACGCTGGTCACAAGAACGTTAACGATTGCTCGCACCAAATACTATGTTCCTCTAGAATCTGAGCTTCGCTGTCAGCCGTGCTACACTGAAGGCTACGTCCACATGACCCTTTGTCAGGGTATCGGGGACGTCTGTGTTAAAGTTGCCACTCCACTCTGCATCACCCAGATCGACATAGAGATATTCTGCACCCAGGGACCAGCGGTCGAGCCCGCACTCGATGCCTCCTCCAGCGGTCCATCCGACGTTCGTCGAGGAAGTTGATCCGTCGTAGCTGAAGGGTACGGCGCTCCCAATCTGGAATTCAGCGGTTTCTTCGGCGGTTACCTCGCCAATGGCGAGCCCCCCAGTCCCGTAGAACAGAAAACTGCCTGCAGTGAAGCCAAGACGCCCACGCACTGTGGCAAACCATTGACTTGTGAAAGATAGTTCGCTCGTGCCTCTGACCGGGTCGTAGTCGGGACTTGAATCCACCACCCGGGTCCACTGGTCGGTCGCCTCAAATCCAAGATAATTGACGTCACCTTCAGCCCCGATGACAATCCGACCTGATTGCCAGTTATATCCGAGCATCAGGCCCCCTGAGAAGGCTGCTTCCTGGTCCGTGAAATCATGGTCAAGACCTTCGAAAATCTGACCTTCAACCGGTGGTTCGGTATAGTCCTGCTGGAGTTCAGTTCCGTTCCACGCAGCGCCCACATTCATCCCTGCATAGAAACCTGACCAGTCATAGCCAGGAAGCGATGTCATATCAGCAGCTGAGGCTGTGATTGTTGAACCTATCAGCAAGGCGGCGGTCAAAGCATGTGAGGCAAGCTTCATTGGAACTCTTCTACTTATGTATACGTTACTGATAATTATCCAATCCGTGAACATGCAAGTCAAGGAGTGGTGCTTTGTGTGACGGCACCAGTTCGGAGTTTGTTCTCCATGTCTATTGCGAGTCGGTCCTTGTTATTGGCGCCAATCAAATGGCCGGATCGTCTGACGTGATCTCGTTCACTTGGATTTGTTGAAATAGACTTATTTTCAATGAGGTCTGACTCACCATACCTCTCGAGCACCACCTTTCTGCGGTAGAGTTCAGCTCGCAGGGTATCAAGAAACTGGTAAGTGCAAAAAGGATGTGAAGCGAAACTGCTGACATCGACGATGTTCTGGGATTTAACCTTTGGCTAATCCTGTTATAGTTCTAGTTTGATGCTGAGTCAGACTGAAGGAAATCGCAGATGCTTCGGAAAGTTATTCTACTGTCGCTTGTGGCTTTTGGGCTTTCCCAAGTCAGTGCTGGCAATGCCGCGGATGTGCCTGGAGAGGCTGCGGCATCCGCTGCCGTTGTAAACGTCAGACTCGTGGACCTGGGACACATCGTCGATTTGAGCAAGAACCATGGACTTGGTATCGGCATGAAAGGTGACATGTCGAAAGCTCATCTGAAGATCGAGGCTGATAAGTTTGCAGTTCCGGCGGGCCTGATAACGTTCAAGGTTGTAAATCTCTCGGCTGAAATGGAACATGAAATGCTGGTCGTTCCAATCAACAGCATGGAAACTCCACTTCCTTACAATGGCCTTGAAAATCGTGTTGATGAGAAGGCCTCAGGCGATGTTGGGGAAGTAGCTGAACTGGCCCCAGGTAAGGCCGGGGAACTGACTGTCGAGCTTAGGCCGGGTCTTTATGCACTGATCTGTAACATACCTGGTCATTATGCGGCTGGCATGTGGCGAGTTTTGGCAGTTCAGTAGCTTATGGTTTCTGTAGAAATTCCTTGAGAGCACCGGATACCGCGTGATTATTGGTAGCGTAAGGCAGTGTCGAATAGAGTCAAGTTAGGTCAAAAGTGGAGCCTGGTCCGTAACTGACTCCTATTTGAAGTTGTTCAGTTGTGGAATGAATGCTGGAAAGCAAAGTCAAGGTCAGCGGTTTCGGGTCAGCCAGGTGCGGGCGGCGACCTTGCCCAGACTAGCTTTGTTGCCCGCGCTGGCGCCAGGGTAATCCGTACTTGGGCGGCATTGCCGAAGCGCGACGCTCTTGTGCCGGGAGTCTATCTTGCAAAGCTTTTCGATTGCAACATCGAATAGTGTAGTTATCGGATGATCGTAAAGTCACAACAGCAAAAAACGGCACAGAATATTACTTACCTGCTTTTGTAGATTGCGTGGATCTTGATAAACCGTGTAATCCGCCAGCTAGTTCGTGATGCGAGTATTTAGTTCAAGAGTAGTATTTTGTTTAGCTCTCTATGACTTATTCGTTTATTATGTTCATCCTGCAGGACGCATCTTCCATCTGTTCTAATCGCTGTAAATCTTCATGCTGATGTGAATCTCTCATCTTCATAACGCCTCAGTAGAATTCCACTGGATCACGAGGCCTGAGGCGTAGCGGTGTTCCAGGGCCTTCGCAGCCTCATCAATTCTCCAATGACTTGCCAAATCAACGACATTGAGCCAGGTTTGAGATCTCAATGCTAGCTATCTTGGGGTGTTGGTTGGCAGGGGTGTGAGTGTTGCCTTTATACGCTTGGTGAATATCCTGGAGAAATCCGATGCTATGCTGCGCGCGATTATTTTTTTCAGTGTTATTATCAGTAGTTATTGTTTTACCGAAGGCCAATCCTTCTGTGGCGCAAGACCATCCTGAGGCCTTTGTTGATGTCTCAGACATTGTGCCGGATCTCATTATAGATATGCGCTATTTCTCTTCACACAACTTCGTAGGTAAACAAATTGATGGCTATGAGAAGCCAGTCTGTTATCTGACAAAGCAAGCGGGCAAGGCGCTCGCCCAAGCGGCAAGCGAAGCGTTGTCGCTAGGCTACGCTCTAAAGGTCTTCGATTGCTATAGGCCTGCGCGTGCAGTGGCTCACTTTGTTCGCTGGGCACGTGATCTCGAGGACATAGCCACTAAAGCCGAGTTCTATCCGAGTGTCGAGAAGAAGCATCTTTTTCGTGACGGATATATTGCTTCTCGGTCAGGTCATTCGAGGGGGTCAACCGTCGACGTAACGCTGGTTCGAGGATTCGACGGCCAGGAAGTCGATATGGGCACCTCTTATGATTTTTTCAGTACGAAGTCCTGGCCGTCAGATCGTAGCGTTAGTGTTGAGGCACAGAAAAGCCGTGAGTTGTTAGGAGAGTTGATGCGGCGCAATGGCTTTGATGCCTACGACAAGGAGTGGTGGCATTTTACGCTGAGACACGAGCCGTTCCCCGACACCTATTTTGATTTCGTGGTGCGCTAGGTCTCGACCTGGATTGTCAGGTGGCAACGCCAGCTGAGGCGAGGGAGAAATTCACTCTTCCGCCGAAATGCTTGCAACGCCTGGTGGCTTCCGTTGCGAAATGATGGGGGCGACGCACCGTAGTTCGCCAAACGAGGCTGTCGCTTTGGGTCAAGGCCGAGAGCCGGGGGTCAAGGGATTGAGTGACTGAAGCAGAACGGCGGTGAAGTGTGATAAAGTGCGACTTCAGTCGTTCTGTAAAAAATGCTGGTAGCCTGTGTCGTGCGACAGAGCGAGTTCTCCGCAATCGTACCATAGTCTTCGGCGTTCACCGGTCCCTAGAAGGAGGAGGTGGGTAACACCACGAGGTATTACGCAACTGTACGAGACTGCTGCGCGCTCGCCAGTTCCTTGCAGCGGTTCAAGTTGGCAAAGAAGTCAGTGGTGTTGACCCTGTACCATAGGTCACTGTCCTCAATCTGTGCTGGCACTTTCGATGCAACTGTGGCGGTGGGTGTACAATAGAAAATGACGTCGCAATAGAGTTCGGGCCGGCGGCGAGACACAGTAGCTTGCTGGTTATTTGCGAATTTGGCGGGATCGATGAAGCCATAGATGATTGATGGTGGATTTGACGCAGTCCGACGTCCGGGCCTGGGCTATGCGCTCGCTAGGCGCCATCCAGATTGAGGTGGCTTACCAATGGGTGACGGTCACGCCGGTGGTCGGGTTGGTTTCAGCAGTGTTACGGTACGCCGCCACCATGGCGAGGCTGTTTCATGCGCACTGATGCTGGGCAATGGCAAAAGTGGAGTGCTTGCCCGCCGCAGCCTCCTTGAGTTGAGGGAGAAGTTTGTGTGATGAGCAGATGTAGGCCATGATGTTGCTGCACTTCACCGCTGCAAGGTGCGCTGGTTCCCAGTTAGTGTCGTCGTAGCAGAAGATCATCGTGATACGAGGAAGTTCGGGGTCGAACACCAGATGTCTCGTATTGCCAGATACGAACTACAGGACTTCTGAAGGATCGAGGCCATTCTTGCGGTACTTCCCGGGATATCACTTGGGTCTGATGAGAGCGCCGGCGTTATCGGTAGGACCATTGGTGCAATCGATCTTGGCGTTGCCGGTCGCGATTTAGCAGTTGTGCTCGCGTGTGGCGGTGATCAGCGTACCCGTTGTATTGCCGAGAGCCGTGTCAATGTAGGGCACGAACTGCGTGAGATCGCGGTAGATGTAATTGGATACTGCTGCCTCCGGCATGACGATGAAGTACACTCCATTGCGAGCGGTCTCCGCGGCAATATTGGCTGCAGCTGCGGTGTTGCGAACGAGCTCCACGAATTCGGGATTGAATTCTGTTGCCGCGACTTTGAATGCTGTAGTGACGTATTACATGCGGATGTCTCTTTCGGGCCTTTCAGGCTGACATGTACATGCTGACTCCCGGCCAGGCGTATGATGTATCGATGGCGGAACTCCTCCTTCAGGACTTGCCCTGGGGGGCAAGCCCTCTCGCCGACAGAGATTATGGCGCTGAATGGATCAAGAAGACGATTGAGGATCGGCACTGTATACCAGTCATTCCACCGAAATCCAACCGGATCAATCAAGTTCCATTCGCCAGATGCGCGTACCAGAAGCACAATCTCGTCGAAGACTGTATCGGAAAACTCAAGCAGTTCCGCCACATCGCCACGGACCATAACCGCAAGGGCTTAGCATGCCTGACACTCACAAAAGCTGCTGCCTTATGTCTGTGGGTCAGGCTCTATGTGCCTGAAGCCTAAGTTGTCCTGTGTGCTTATCTGGTCGGTTTAGCCCACACTCGTGGCATCGAACAACGCCCCCCGAGTCAAGGAGTTCTTTGCGGCACGGCATGCTATTCGATGTGCCGCACTTGCACACGGCTCGTTGAATGGTAGCCTAAGCTCATGAATAATGACCGGGGAACAGCGCAAGGTACGGCAGGTTCACTGGGCGACAGGCCCCTGCGGCCATCGCTTGTGATCTTCGATTGTGACGGTGTGCTCGTCGACAGCGAAATGCTGAGTGCCGAGGTGTTGATGGCGTTGATGGCGGAGGCGGGGCTTCCGATTACCCCTGAGATTTTTCGGTCTGACTTTCTTGGTCGTAGCTTTGCTTCCGCGGCGGAGCGGGTGCTTCGGCGCTTCGGGCGGCCGCTGCCCGAAGATGTCCCGGCCGCATATCGCGAGAGGCTCTTTTCCCGCATGCGCGGCGATTTGCGACCGATGGAGGGGGTGTTCGAGGCGCTGGACTCGCTTGACCTTCCGTTCTGCCTGGCCACCAGCAGCAGTCCGGAGCGGCTGGCCATCACCCTGCAGGTGACAGGCCTCGCGCCTTATTTTCATGGGCGGTGTTTCACCTCCTCGGACGTGGCCCGGGGCAAGCCCGCGCCTGATCTCTTCCTGCATGCCGCTGCGTGCATGGGCGTGCCTGCCGCTGAGTGCCTGGTTCTTGAAGATAGCGAGATGGGCGTGCGGGCGGGAAGGGCAGCCGGCATGACGGTTTGGCACTTCACGGGTGGCGCACATTTCAGGGGTGGTTATCAATTACCCGCTGGTGTCTTGCCCGACCGGGTGATTTGCGGCATGGCTGAGTTTCAGCATGCGCTCCGCCAGGAATGAAACGCATTAAGAGGAATTGATTACTTTTGGCCCGAAAACCCGATACTGAAAGTGACCGGCTGGATGACGCCGCCCGCGCCGGATGGCTCTACTACATCGCGGGCAATACGCAGGATGAGATTGCAAGGAAACTTGGCATCTCGCGCCAGACGGCGCAACGGCTTGTGTCGCTGGCGGTCACCGAACAGTTGATCAAGGTTCGGCTCGATCATCCCATCGGCCGCTGCATTGAGCTTGCCCGCTCCCTGCGCGAGATCTATGGCCTCGAGATGTGCGAGGTGGTTCCGGCTGATCCCGCGTCGAATTCCGATACGGTCGGCGTTGCCGAGGCGGCCGCCGCCGAACTTGAGCGCTACCTGATCTCGCAGCATCCTGTCATCATCGCCATGGGAACGGGGCGGATGCTGAGGGCTATGGCCGAGCAATTGAGCCCGATGGACTGCCCGCAGCACAAGCTGATCTCTCTCGTGGGCAACATCGCGCCCGATGGCTCTGCGTCGATCTTCGATGTCGTCAGCCGCGTCAGCGAGCGGGTGAAGGCACCGCATTACCCCATGCCCCTGCCGGTGATTGCGACCACAGTGCATGAGAAGAATCTCCTTCTCGCGCAAAGTACACTGCGCAATGTGCTGGACCTGGCCGCGCAAGCGAAGGTATCGCTGGTCGGCATCGGTACGGTGGATGATACAGCGGCGCTGTTGCGCGATGGTTTCGTCCGGCCGGATGAAATCCGTTCCCTGCTGAAGGCAGGTGCTGTCGGCGAGATCACCGGTTGGGCCTATGACGAAGATGGGCAACTCATCGAGGGGTTGACGAATGACAGGGTGCTCAGCATTCCGCTCTCTAAGCCGGTGAACCGCCGGATGATCGGTGTCGCCATGGCGCCACCGCGCTTTGCGGGGATCAGGGGCGCCATGCGTGGCCGCCTGATCAATGGCCTGATCACCAACGAAATCATGGCTGAACGCCTCCTAGAAGGCTGAACCGGATTGGCCGCTTTCGGAAACCTTGAAGAACCTGCCGCTTTCATCTGATCCCTGTTGTGACCACGGGCAGGGGGCTGGTCATGTTGCAGCGCAGCATCGATTTTCCATTGACTCTGCCGGAGGATTGAATTGAGTATATGCCCGCTTCATTGGCAAACGCTCAAGTCGAAGCTCATGGGAGGTATGAATGAATTTTGTCACGAAGGGTGTTCTGGGCGCCCTGTTCTTCGGCGCCATGGCCTCGACGGCCTTGGCCGAAACGACGCTGACCATCGCCACCGTCAACAATGGCGACATGATCCGCATGCAGGGTTTGACGGAGGACTTCACCTCCAAGAACCCCGACATCAAGCTCGAGTGGGTGACGCTCGAGGAGAACGTGCTACGCGAAAAGGTAACGACCGACATCGCCACCAAGGGCGGCCAGTTCGACGTCCTCACCATCGGCACCTATGAGGTTCCGATCTGGGGCAAGAAGGGCTGGCTCGTTCCGCTGACCCAGATCGACGATCCGGCGGACCTGTTGCCGGCAATTGCCGGCGGTCTCACCGTCGATGGCAAGCTGATGGCCTCGCCCTTCTACGGTGAAAGCTCCATGGTGATGTATCGCACCGATCTCGTCGAGGCCGCTGGCGAGAAGATGCCGGATGCTCCGACCTGGGCCGACATCAAGCGCATTGCTGGCAAGATCACCAACAAGGACAAGGAAATCTACGGCGTCTGCCTGCGCGGCAAGGCTGGCTGGGGCGAGAACATGGCCTTCATCACGGCCACCTCCAACTCGTTTGGTGCGCGCTGGTTCGACGAGAACTGGAAGCCGCAGTTCGATACGCCCGAGTGGAAGGATACACTTACCTTCTATCTTGATCTCATGAAGTCCGACGGTCCTCCGGGCGCGTCGTCCAACGGCTTCAACGAGAACCTGGCGCTGTTCAACGCCGGCAAGTGCGGCATGTGGATCGACGCCACTGTGGCGGCCTCCTTCGTGACCAATCCGAAGGATTCGACGGTTGCAGACAAGGTGGGCTTCGCGCTGGCGCCTGACAACGGCCTCGGCAAGCGCGGCAACTGGCTGTGGGCCTGGTCGCTCGCCATTCCGGCTGGCACCCAGAAGGAAGAGGCGGCTCAGAAGTTCATCGCCTGGGCAACCTCGAAGGGCTACACCGAGCTGGTCGCCTCGAAGGAGGGCTGGGCCAACGTTCCTCCGGGCACGCGCACTTCGCTCTATGCGAACCCGGAATACGCCAAGGTTCCGTTCGCCAAGATGACGCTCGACTCGATCAACTCGGCTGACCCGACCAAGCCCACTGTCAAGCCGGTGCCTTACGTCGGCGTGCAGTTCGTGGCCATTCCGGAGTTTGCCGGCATCGCGACGAATGTCGGTCAAATCTTCTCGGCGGCCCTGGCTGGCGAGAAGTCGGCTGAAGAAGCGCTGGCCGAGGCCCAGGACATCACCACTCGCGAGATGACAAAGGCGGGTTACATCAAGTAAGGGCTTTGACCCTCGACAACCGGGCTGTCCGGCGCCTTGCCGGGCAGCCCTTCTTTCCTTGCTGATCAGCACGGGGCGCGCTGATTGGGTTGATTTCAAACGGGACGCCAACATGGCAACGCAGCAGACGCGTGCACTGGGCAGGATCGCCGTTGCACCTTCGGTGCTGATGCTGTTCCTGTGGATGGTCGTGCCGCTGGCCATGACCATCTGGTTCTCTTTACTTCGCTACAATCTGCTTGATGCCAATCCGGCCTGTTCGCTTCTCACGCCTGGCCAGTTGCTGGACGAAGCCAATCGCTGTCTTGCCGGCACAACCAACTATCATTACTTCCTGACCGACCCCGCCTTCTTCAAGGCGATGCGAAATTCGTTGCTGCTCGTCGGCTGGGTGCTGGTCATTTCCGTTGTGGGCGGCACCTTGCTGGCGCTGCTGCTGGACCAGGCCATCTATGGCCGCAGTATTGTGCGGCTGATGATGATTGCTCCCTTCTTCGTCATGCCGACTGTGAGCGCTCTGGTATGGAAGAACATGATGATGCATCCGGTGCAGGGCTTCCTGGCCTGGATCACCAAGTCAATTGGTTTCGGCGCCATAGACTGGTTTGCACATTACCCGATGACGGCCATCGTCATCATGCTGTCCTGGCAGTGGCTTCCGTTTGCCACGCTCATCATTCTCACCGCACTTCAATCCTTCGATGAAGAGCAAAGGGAAGCGGCACAGATGGACGGAACGCCACCGCTTGCCTTTTTCTGGTACATGATCTTGCCACATCTGGCGCGGCCCATCACGGTTGTGGTTCTCATCCAGACCATTTTCCTGCTCAATGTCTTTGCCGAAATCTATGTGTCGGGTTCCGGCGGCCGGGCGGGCAACCTTCCCTATCTCGTCTATCAGTACGGCCTCCTGTCAAATGATGTGGGCGGTGCATCTGCCGGTGGCATCATTGCGGTTATCCTCGCCAACATCGTGGCATTTTTCCTGATGCGCATGATCGGCAAGAATCTGGAGTCCTGAGACTCATGGCCCGCGCTGTTTCCGTCCGACGCCGCATTGCCTTCACCGTGCTGGCCTGGTTCATCGCCTTCGTCATCTTCTTCCCCATACTGTGGACTGTGCTCACCAGCTTCAAGACCGAGGGTGAAGCCGTCAACATTCCACCGCGCTTCATCTTCTTTGACTGGACGCTCGAGAATTACGGGATCGTTCAGGAACGGTCCGACTACGTGAAGTTTGCCATGAATTCGGTGGCCATTGCGCTGGGCTCCACACTTTTTGCGTTGCTGGTTGCCATTCCGGCCGCCTGGGCCATGGCCTTCGCTCCCGGCAAGCGAACCAAGGATCTTCTGATGTGGATGCTGTCAACCAAGATGATGCCCCCGGTTGGCGCTCTGATTCCGCTCTATCTCATCTTCCGTGATCTCAGGCTGCTCGACTCTCACATCGGCATCATCACCGTGATGATGCTGCTGAACCTGCCCATCGTCATCTGGATGCTCTACACCTATTTCAAGGAGATTCCGGCCGAGATTCTGGAGGCCTCGCGTATGGATGGCGCATCGATCGGCAAGGAGCTGCTCTATGTTCTGGCGCCGATGGCCATTCCTGGCATCGCCTCCACCGTTTTGCTCAACATCATTCTCGCCTGGAACGAGGCATTCTGGACGCTCACTCTGACCACCAAGGACGCGGCGCCGCTTACGCAATTCATCGCGTCTTACTCCAGCCCCGAGGGCCTGTTCTGGGCAAAACTGTCGGCGGCTTCCACGATGGCAATCGCGCCCATTCTGGTGCTTGGGTGGTTTGCACAGAAGCAACTCGTTCGCGGCCTCACATTCGGAGCAGTGAAATAACATGGGGACCATAACCCTGAAAACTGTGCGCAAGGCCTTTGGTGAGTCACTCATCATTCCGGGCGCCTCTCTTGATATACGCGACGGCGAGTTCATCGTTTTCGTCGGCCCGTCGGGTTGCGGAAAGTCGACCCTGCTTCGCCTGATTGCCGGACTTGAAGATCTGACATCGGGGCAGATTCTGATCGATGGGGAGGAGGTGTCGGATGTTCCGCCAGCCCGGCGCGGGCTGTCCATGGTGTTCCAGTCCTATGCGCTTTATCCGCACATGAGCGTGCGCAGCAACATCGGCTTCGGCCTCAAGATGGCTGGCCTTCCACGGGCCGAGATCGAGGCCAAGGTAGCGAGGGCCGCTGCCACGCTGAACCTCACAGAATATCTTGACCGCAAGCCGCGCCAGCTCTCCGGCGGCCAGCGCCAGCGCGTTGCCATAGGCCGGGCCATCGTTCGCCAGCCCAAGGCCTTCCTGTTCGATGAGCCGCTGTCCAACCTCGATGCGGCACTCCGCGTCAACATGCGTGTCGAGATCATGCAGCTGCACAGGCAGCTTGGCGTCACCATGATCTACGTCACCCATGACCAGGTTGAAGCCATGACCATGGCCGACCGGATCGTGGTTCTGAACAAGGGCAATATTGAACAGGTCGGCTCCCCGCTGGAACTGTACAATGCGCCGAACTCACTGTTCGTCGCTGGCTTCATCGGTTCGCCCAGAATGAATTTCATTACCGGTGAGCATGCGGCCCGGTACAAGGCCGCCACCATTGGCATCAGGCCGGAGCACATGGCCATTCGGTCCTCGGGTGGCGACCTTCAGGGTACGATCATGCTGGTAGAGCATCTGGGTTCGGATTCCTT
>NZ_JBIIDX010000045.1:0-20643 GCF_044238155.1 Aestuariivirga sp.
CCGCCGCCATGTTCACCGGGGCCAATGTAAAGGCACTCGAATGCGCCACCGGACTCTGCCTCAGCCTTCTTGCAGCCATCACGGGCCTGGTCGAAGAACGGATTGTTCATGTTCTTCGGAACCAGCGCGAAGACGTACTTCGCCTGCGCGGCCGAGACGGCCATGGTCATGGCGCTGAGCGCCACGGCCGCCGTAATCAGAAACTTCTTCATTTCGGTCTTCCTCCACGTTTGTTGCTCACTGTGATGATCCCCGCAGTGATGACGGGCTCCTAGCGGTGCTTTCTGGGGAGGACCTTTTCCAGGGTGGCGGCGATCAGGGACTTGCCGCCGCTCTGGAGACCCAGCAGCACCGCGAGAATGATGAAGGCGCCAACGAACGCACCTTGCCAGTTGGAATCAATTCCGGCCATAAGCAGCGCGTTGCGGATAACCTCCAGAAAGGCTGACCCGATAACGGCACCGAAGGCCGTGCCCGCTCCGCCCATGAGATTTGCGCCGCCGATCACCGTAGCGGCGATGACGCGCAGCTCGTAGCCCTGGCCCATGGCATTGATGGCCGAACCCGTGTAGCCGAGCAGCAGCAAGGACGCGACGGCCGCAGTGAAAGCGGAGAACACATAGGCCTCGAACTTGATCCAGTCGACCGGAACACCGGTCAGGCGTGCCGCGCTCTCATTGCCGCCAATGGCGAAGAGATGACGGCCCCAGGGCGTGAAATTGAACTTGTAGCCCACCCACAGGGCGAGAACGATCATTACCCAGAAATGCGACGAGAATTCCGGGATCCAGTCGGGGATCCAGTCGCCCTCACTCTGTATCGGCCACTTGGCCTGGCCGATGGCCTTGACGATGGGAGCATCGGGACCGAACTTGTAGAGCATCTGATTGCCGGAAAACACCACGGCCAGAGACCGGGCGATCGACAGCATGCCAAGGGTCACGACAAAGGACGGCATGTTCACATAGGCAACGAAGAAGCCGTTGACCGCACCGCAGGCCAGACCGGTGAGAAGGCCAGCCGCAAAGGCCACGTACCACGGATATTCCCAGGTGAGGAACAGGCCAGCCACGATGGCCACGAGCCCCATGATGGAACCAACCGAAAGGTCAATGCCGCCGGTGATGATGACCACCGTCATGCCCAGCGCCATGATGCCAAAGGGCGCAAAGTTGCGGGTGATGTTGGAGGCATTGGCAACCGTGCCGAAACTCGGCTCCAGCGCGGCCATGAACAAGACGAGTATTGCCAGCGCCACCGCAACCCAGAAGGCCTGACTGGTCAGCACCCGCTGCAGAAGCGTCTGTTCCTTGATCTTTGCCACATCGGCAATGACGGCATGCGTGGTCTCGTTGGATTTGCTCGGCTCAGGCGGCACGGATTGCTCCTGTTATCAGGCCGGTGATTTCTTCGGGCGAAGTCCGGTCAGCATGTTTGTCCGCCACCTTGGTGCCACGGCGCAAAACGATGATACGGTCACACACTGCAAACACGTCAGGCATGCGGTGGCTGATCAGCATGACAGACACCCCTTGCGCCTTCATGCGGCGGATCAACTCGAGAACCTCCGCCACCTGCCGGACTGAAATCGCAGCCGTGGGCTCGTCCATCAGCACCAGCTGCGCACGCGAGAGGCGCGTGCGGGCAATCGCCACCGCCTGTCGCTGGCCGCCCGACATCTTGCGGACCAGGTCCCGCGGGCGGGTTTCGGACTTGAGTTCAGCAAAGAGTTCAGCCGACTTCTCGATCATCGCCTGCTTGTCGAGCACGCGAAAAGGCCAAGTCCCCTTGGTGATCTCACGGCCCAGAAACACATTTTGCGCGGCTGTCAGATTGTCGGCGATGGCCAGGTCCTGATAGACGACCTCGATGCCCTTGGCCCGCGCCTCAATGGGCTTGTGAAAATGGCAAACCTCACCGTTGACGGCAACCTCGCCCTCGCTCGGCGGAAAATTGCCGGCAATCAGCTTGACCATGGTGGACTTGCCAGCGCCGTTGTCACCCATCAGGCCAACGACTTCCCCTGCCTCAACCGCAAAGCTCACATCGCTCAGCGCCTGAATGGCCCCGAAGCTCTTGGAAACATTGCGCACTTCCAGAAGCGGCACGATACACCCTCCCACTCACGGCCAGGCTCTGTCGGCCCGTTGACGCAAAGTTGGCGCAAGGCCCGCGGAATTGCAACAAGAATTTCCAATATCAGGAATGCGCACAAGTTGTTGCAGGACAAAGGAAAGGCCATCAGCAGCTTTGCAAGCTGCCGGACCGCCAGATATCTGCCAGAAGGACCGCGTTACGTGCGCCGCTTCGCCACATCCTCCGCCATTGAACACAGAATCTCGAACATCATGGTGACGCCCGCATGGGCCGTGATGCCCGAAGGATCGAAGGGTGGGGAAACCTCCACCACATCTGCGCCTATTATGTTGAGTCCGCGCAGTTCACGCAGCATCTGCTGTGCCTGGAATGTCGTGAAGCCTCCCACCTCGGGCGTGCCTGTGCCCGGCGCATAGACGGGGTCCAGCATGTCGATGTCAAAGCTCACATAGATCGGCGCATCTCCTGCGATGCGGCGCGCCTCCGCCATGATCGCCCTGGGCCCTTTCTCCATCGCCTCCTCGATGCGCACCAGGCGCACGCCCATCTTCTCGCCCCATTCGAAATCATCAAGATCATACATCGAGCCGCGGAGGCCGATCTGGATGGTGCGCTTCGGGTCAAGAACACCCTCTTCGATTGCCCGGCGGAATGGCGTGCCATGCGTATATTTGAACCCGCCGAAATAGCCATCGTAGAGATCGGTATGGGCATCGAAGTGGATCATACCGACCGGTGCCTTCGCGCCCAGCGCGCGCAGCACGGGCAGCGAACACAGATGGTCGCCGCCTGCGACGAGCGGCCGGATCCCCTTGGCCACAAGCGCCCTGAAATAGGTTTCAACCCGTTTCAGTGCATCATCGACATTCGCAGGGTTCACCGGGCAGTCGCCAAGATCGGCGACATTGGCCAGCTCATAGGGCACGATATGCATTGTCTGGTGCATGGCTCGGATCATCGAGGACATGTCGCGCATCTGCCGCGGGGCGTGGCGCGGACCAGGGCGATTGGTGGTGCCCCCATCCCACGGGATGCCCACGAGGCCGATGTCGATACCCTCGGCCTGTTCGAGCGGTACGTGCGGAAGCCGCATGAAGGTGGCAATGCCACCAAAACGCGGCGTGACGAGCCCTGACATGGGCTTGTTGAAGGGAGCCATGGTCTGCCTCAATTGATGATAATCGTTTGCACCGCGTCTTTTGAACGTATGGGATACGGCATCTTCTCTCTCATGGCCACATGATGGAACGGAGAAGCATTCTTGCGCAAGGGGCCGGTTGAGGCTTATCTGATGCGATGAGCAGGGATTTCGACATTATCGTCATCGGGGCTGGCATCGCCGGGGCATCGGTGGCAGCCCATCTGGCCTCGACCCATCGTACCGCGATTTGCGAGATGGAAGCACGTCCAGGCTATCACACCACCAGCCGCTCCGCAGCCGTCTACGAGGCGAATTACGGTCCTCCTCCGATCCTGTCGCTAACCCGCGCCGCCCGGCACTATTTCGAGGAGGGAGGCTATCTCACACCGCGCGAGACCATCTTCTTGATGCCCGACAATCAGGAAACGGCATTCGAAAAGATGATGTCCATCCAGAAGGGCATGGAGGAGATCAGCATCGCCACGGCGCAGGAGAAGTTCCCGCTGCTGAGGGACGGCTACGCCCGACGCGCCGTTCTGGACCCTGGCGGCGCCGATATTGACGTTGATCTTCTGCATCAGTCCTATTTGCGGCTGTTCCGTCAGCGTGGCGGCGAAATCCACTGCGACAGGCCCGTCTCGGGGCTCGAGAAGACCGGGAACTGGACGGTACGCGCGGCGGATGAGGTGTTCACCTGCCGGATCATCGTGGACGCAGCAGGGGCCTGGGGAGACGCCGTGGCGCAGATGACGGGGCGCAAGCCGATCGGACTGCAGCCGAAGCGACGCTCGATGGCCGTCGTACCCAGCCCGCCGGGCGCTCAGATCACGTCCTGGCCGATGGTGGGGGATGTGGGCGAGACTTGGTACTGCAAACCGCAGTCCGGCAAGCTGCTCATCTCGCCAGCCGATGTCACGCCCGTCGAGCCCCATGATGCCTATGCAGACGAAATGACGCTTGCTGAGGGCATAAGCCGCTTCGAGCAGGCAGCAGCCTATGAGGTCACGCGCGTGGAGCGCAGCTGGGGCGGGCTTCGCTCGTTTGTGCCTGATGGCAACCCGGTGGTGGGTTATGACCGCCAGCAGGATGGCTTCTTCTGGCTGATCGGCCAGGGCGGCTATGGCATCCAGTCCGCACCTGCCCTGTCACGGCTTGCTGCGGCACTGGTTCGCGGCGAGGCGGCGCCGGCCGACATCATCGACGAAGGCCTTCGCCTGGAGGACATTTCTCCCCTGCGATTTTCCTGACCCCACCCTCAACCGGCCAGCAGCGGAAATTCCGGCGCATCCATGACTGCGCCATGTGCGAGCGTCACCTGACGGAAGGGCGGCGAGGTGACAACCCCTTCGCGGCGGGCAAAGCGGGCATTGTCACCCACGAGCCGCAACGAGAAGGCACGGCGCTGTTCCACCTTGCTCCTGTTGGCAGGCGCCCCGTGCAAGGTGAGATAGTTGAAGGCCACAGCATCGCCAGGCTCAAGTGCCCAGCCGAGAATCGTGTGGGCGCCACGGTTGCCATCGATGTCAGGCACCGGTTCGAGACCATCGTTTTCATTGAGCGCGGTCTTGTTGAACCGCTCGGGCCGGAAGTATTTGCCCCAGCGATGTGAACCAGCCACAAACTCAAGTGTCCGCTCTCGTGGCACGGGGTCCAGCGGAATCCAAAGAGAAACCGTGTCCGTGCCATCGACGCAGTAGTATGGCTGGTCCTGGTGCCAGGGGGTGGGCACATCGGCGCCCGGCTCCTTCACCAGCACATGTTCATGGAAAAGCCGCACGGTGCGCGTGCCCATGAGGGCGCGGCCGATCTCGCCGGCATCGGAATGGAAGATGAAGTCCTTATATTCGGGGATGCGCGCCCAGTTGCAGTAATCGCCCACGAAGCGGCCCGCCCCCTCCTTGCCCTGATAGATGCGGACATCGGCCGAAGGCTCCGCCAGATTTCGCGCAACACCTTCGCGTAGCGTCTCGATCCAGCCAGCGAAGGCCCCCCTTATCACGCAGGCGCCGTCACGGCGAAAGTCTTCGATTGTTCCGGGTTCCACAGGCATGGTCATTCTGGTCCTCCGTCAGACCCGCCTATCCTGCCAACGCAGAGCAGCCCCGTAAACATCCATCACGCAGATGGATGACGATGGACCAAGAAACGTGCTTAACTGGATTGCCATGGTTCATCAGCCACGATCTGTCGGTTGTCCGCCACATCGCAGATGAGGTGATGGTGATGTATCTGGGCCGCGCCGTGGAGCAGGGACCAAGGGAGGCGATTTTCGGCAATCCGCGGCACCCCTATACCAAGGCATTGCTGTCTGCGACGCCGCAGCCCGACCCCACGGCTAGGCGAGCGCGCGTCGTTCTCGCAGGCGAGCTTCCTTCTCCACTGAAGCCACCGTCAGGCTGCAACTTTCACCCACGCTGCCCAATCTGCTTCGATCCATGCATTGCCCTGGAGCCAGCCTTGCTTGCGCATGGAGCAAGCCTTGTGGCATGTCACGCAGTGAACAAACCCGAAGCCAGTACCGGATTGTCATGACCCAGCGCGCAGAACTCTCGACCGGTGAAGCGATCATAGACCTGCTGGAGGCCTATGGTGTCGATACGATCTTTGGCATTCCGGGGGTGCACAATGTTGAAATGTACCGGGCGCTGCCGCGCTCCGGGATCAGGCATGTTCTGGCCCGCCATGAACAGGGTGCGGGCTTCATGGCCGATGGCTATGCGCGGGCGACCGGCCGGCCCGGCGTGTGCTTCACCATCACCGGGCCGGGGCTTACCAATATTCTCACGCCGCTCGGTCAGGCGTGGTCCGATTCCAGCAATGTGCTGGTGATTTCCTCGGCCCTCGACATCGGGGATTCGGCGCAAGGGCGCGGCCGGTTGCATGAGATGATCGATCAGCGGGGAGCGGCGGCCAGCGTCACCGCGCTTGCGATGCGCGCTTATACGCCGAAGGACGTGCGCGACGGCGTGGCGCGGGCTTTCGCGCATTTTGCCAGCCAGCGGCCGCGCCCGGCCTATCTCGAAATTCCGCTCGATCTTCTGAAGGAACCGGCGGGCGGGGGCTGGGAGGCGCGCGGCCTGCCAGGGCTTCCCGCGCCCGCGGCAGGCGACATTGAAAGGGCCATTGCCAGGCTCAACGCTGCCAAAGCGCCGATGATCCTGCTGGGTGGCGGCGCGCTGCAGGCCGGCGGCGCGGCGCTGGAGATTGCCGAAAAGCTGAAGGCGCCGATCGTCACCACCACGGCGGGCAAGGGCGCCGTTCCCGCCAATCATCCGCTGTGCCTCGGCTATGTGATGGGCCATGACGCCATCTGGCGCATGTTCGCGGAGTCTGACGCCATTCTGTGTGCGGGCTCGGAGCTCTCGGAAACGGATTTCTGGAATGACCGCGTGGTCATTGAGAGGAATCTCATCCGTATCGATATCGATCCCGCGGTCATCAGCCGCCCGCATATGGCGGAGATCGCCATTCTCGGCGATGCCGGCCAAGCGCTGGCGGCGATCGCCAGGGGTATCGTGGCGCGGCCCGGCGAGGCGAAGGCGCAGTTCGATCACGGCGAGTCCGACCAGCTGCGCGTCATGCTGGCCAAAGTGCTAGGTGTCATCCGCGATGCCTTGCCGGAAGATACCGTGATCTGCTCCGACATGACGCAGATCGCCTATGCCGCCAATGAAATCTTCCCCGTCTCGCAACCGCGCAGCTGGATTCACCCGGTGGGATTCGGCACGCTGGGCTTTGCGCTGCCCGCCGGCATCGGCGCCAAGTTCGGCCGTCCGGATACGCCGGTGGCGGTGATGATCGGCGACTATGGCCTGCAATACACAATCAATGAGCTGGGCACGGCGGCGGAACACAAGCTGCCCATCATCGTGCTGCTGTGGAACAATGACGCGCTGGGCCAGATCCGCGACGACATGGTGCGGAAAGGTATCCAGCCCAATGCGGTAACGCTCAGGAACCCTGATTTCCAGATGCTGGCGCGGGCCTATGGGCTGCGCGCCGACCGGCCGGACAGCCTTAAGGCACTGGCCGCCGCCATCCGCGCGGCACTCAGTTCCGATGGCCCGACGCTGATCGAGATGACGCCGCGCATGGTCCATGGATAGCGCCGTCATCTTCGATGTCGATGGCGTGCTGCTTGACCTTACGGGTGCCGAAGAAGATGCGTTTTTCCTCGCCTTTGAGCGCCGCTATGGCCTCACCGGCCTGTCACGCGACTGGGACAGCTACCAGGTGCGCAACGACGAGCACATCATTTCCGAGATTCTGTCGCGCCACGGCCTGCCGGCGGCGGACCGTGATGGAGTGATTGCCGATTACCTCGCGATCCTGTCGCAGGGCTTCGGCAGCGGGGCGCTGCGCGCCACGGTGATTCCGGGCGCGAATGCGCTGCTCGACGATCTCAGAGGATCGCGGCTTGGGATTGCGACGGCCAATCTGCTGGCCGCCGCGCAGCTGCGGCTTGACGCGGCGGGGCTGTGGCCGCCGGTGCGGGCGCTGGCCTTCGGCGCGGAGGGTTCCGGCCACAAGCGCGAGACGGTAGCGCGGGCCATTGCCGAAACTGGGCTGCCGCGCAACCGCATCGTCTATATCGGAGACAATCTGAACGACGTCGACGCCGGGCTCAGCAATGGCGTGCATTTTGTCGGTTTCAGTATGGATGACGCCCGCCGCGCGAAACTCACGGCGGCGGGCGCAAGATATGCTGCGGACAATCACGCCCAGACGGGCATCATTATCCGGCAGTTGCTTGGTGTCACTTCGGCAGAATGACAGCGTCAATCACGTGGATGACGCCATTGTCGGTGACGATGTCGGCCTGGATGACCTTGGCGCCGTCAACCGTAACACCGTCCTTGCCGTTGATTGTGACCTCGGAGCCCTGCACTGTCTTGGCCTTGGTCTCCTTGCCGGCCAGATCGGCCGCCATGACCTTGCCGGGCACCACGTGATAGGTCAGGATGGCAACCAGCTTGTCCTTGTTTTCCGGCTTCAACAGGTCATCGACAGTTCCGGCGGGCAGCTTGGCAAAGGCCTCGTCAGTCGGCGCGAACACCGTGAAGGGACCCGGGCCCTTGAGCGTGTCCACCAGTCCAGCCGCTTCAACGGCAGCGACCAGCGTCTTGAAACTGCCAGCCGACACAGCGGCATCAACGATATCAGCCGCATAGGCCTGAACCGACAGGGCAAAACCCGACACAGCAAATGCCGCAGCTGCGGCAAGCGTACGAAGACGCGTCATCTTGGAAACTCCTCTTGTCATAATTGACAGGACCCATTACGGCTCCGGGTACCATCCAGTTCATTCACATCCGATCACAAAAAATTTTTCGGCGTTTGATGATCCGCCACAGCTCTGACATAGTTTGCCGGACCAACATACCAACCTTACAGGAACAGACAGATCGATGATCGGCGAAACCAAGACGGCACAAAGTCAGTTCGCAATCCTTCAATCGCGCTCATTCCTGCCTCTCTTCGTCACGCAGGCCATCAGCGCCTTCAATGACAACGCCGTGCGCAACGGCATCGCCATCCTGATCACCTATGACCTTGCGATCCGCTTCGGCTTCGACGCCGGCCTGTTCGTGCAGGCGGGGCTGGGGCTGTTCATGCTGCCCTATTTCCTGTTTTCAGGCATTGCCGGGCAGCTGGCGGACAAGTTTGACAAGGCCCTGCTCTCACGCTGGATCAAGGTTTTCGACCTCTTTGCCATGACACTTGGCGCCTTAAGCCTGTGGCTTGAAAATCCACACTTGCATCTTGTGGTCCTGTTCCTCGCCGGAACGACGGCCGCATTTTTTGGTCCGATCAAGTACGGCATCCTTCCGCAATACCTGAAACGTGAAGAGCTGATAGCCGGCAACGCTCTGATCGAGCTTGGCACGTTCGTGACGATTCTGATCGGCACGCTGTTTGGTGGCTTTCTGGTGCTCAGCGACATTGGCCGGCCGATACTGGCTGCTGTCATCATCATCCTCGCCCTGATTGCGCTTGCCTGTGCGTTCCAGATGCCAACGGCACCCGGCGACAGCACAATCCGCTTCGACTGGAACATCCCCCGCCAGACCCTGAAGCTGATCTCATACGCGCGCGAACGCACCGACGTATTCTGGTCAGTCATTGGTGCATCTTGGTTCTGGTTTCTTGGCGCGGCGATCATGGCGCAGCTGCCGGTCTTCACGCGCGATGTGCTGCTATCCAACGAAGCGCTTGCCAATTGCTTCATAGGTCTGTTCACGATTGGCATTGGCGCGGGGTCTCTCCTCACCAATGCGCTGCTGAAGGGCGATGTGTCGCCACGCTATGTCCCCGTTGCATCCATCATGATGACGATCTTCCTGATCGATCTCTATTTCGCGTCAGGCTTCATCAATGCGGCGCTGGCGGGCACCTCCGGCAATGGACTCGTGGCTTTCTTCTCTCACGGGCAGGGCTGGAGGGTCGCCCTGGATCTGTTCCTCATTGCCTTTTTTGGCGGTCTCTACGCCGTGCCGCTCAATGCCATCATGCAGCACCGCGCCAATCCATCCCGTCGCTCCCGGGTCATTGCAGCCAATAACCTGATGAATGCCGTATTCATGGTGGCCTCGGCATTGGCAGGCGCAGTTCTGCTGAAGGTGATGTCGGCACAGGGCTTCTTCCTGCTTCTAGGCCTTGCCAATGCTGTCGCCTCGGTCTTCGTGGCCCGCCTACTGCCTCAGGATCTGGGGGCGACGATCGTGCGCTTCCTGTTCCGCCTATTCTACCGCGTCGAGATCAAGGGGGCAGAAAACTATCGCGCTGCAGGCCGCCGGGTGGTCGTCATCGCCAATCATACCTCCTATCTCGACGGTCCCCTGCTCTCTGCCTTTCTGCCAGAGCGTGCCTGCTTTGCAATCAACACCCACGTCGCAGCCAGATGGTGGGCAAAGCCTGCCTTCCTGCTTGCCGACATGATTGCACTCGACCCCGCCAATCCGCTGGCGCTCAGGGCGCTGGTGGACAATCTGAAGCGTGGCCGCAAGGTGGTCATATTCCCAGAGGGTCGGCTGACGGTTACTGGCGCACTGATGAAAGTGTATGAAGGCCCGGCAGCCATTGCCGGGATGGCCAAGGCGCGGGTGCTGCCAGTCCGTATTGATGGAGCGATCTACACGCCGTTCTCACATATGCGCGGCAAGCTTCGGCTCCGGTGGTTTCCAAAGATCACGATCACTATCCTGCCACCTGTAAAGTTCGATACGCCTGATGGCGTGCGTGGCGCCAGTCTGCGTGATCACCAGGCTAATGAACTTTATGATGTCATGACCGACATGGTGTTCCGAACATCAAACATCGACTGTACGCTGTTCCAGTCCCTTCTCGACGCACGGCATGTTCATGGTGGCGGCCATATCGTGCTTGAGGATATTCAGCGAACGCCCATCAATTACAACCGGCTTATCATGGCGAGCTTCATGCTTGGGCGGAGGATGGCCGGCTTGACACCTGGCGAGCGCAACATCGGCATCCTGCTGCCCAATGCCATCGGCAACTGCGTGAGCGTCTTCGGATTGCATGCGTTCGGCCGCGTCCCTGCCATGCTGAATTTTTCCACTGGCGCCGTAAACATGGCTGCGGCCTGCGCCGCGGCGGAAATCAGAACGATCGTCACATCCCGCCGTTTCATCGAAGCAGGCAACATGCAAGATGATCTGGCTGTCCTGGGCGACGGCCGCTCCATCATCTACCTTGAGGATCTCCGCGCCAGACTGTCGCCGCGCGATAAGCTATACGGGCTTTTTGCAAGCATCTTCCCCCGGCTGGCGCTGAGGTGGGCAGGCTGCCAGAATGACGCCAACGCCCCGGCCGTCATCCTCTTCACCTCAGGTTCGGAGGGGTTGCCAAAGGGCGTCGTGCTGTCACACCGCAATCTTCAGGCCAACCGCTTTCAGGCGGCAGCACGCATTGCCTTCAATACGTCAGACGTGGTGTTCAACTCACTGCCGATGTTTCACGCCTTCGGACTGACCGGCGGTACGCTGCTTCCAGTGCTGTCGGGGCTCAGGACCTTCCTGTACCCATCGCCACTGCACTACAAGGTGGTTCCGGAACTCTGCTATGAATCGAACGCAACGGTCCTGTTCGGAACCGATACTTTTCTCATGGGCTATGCCCGAAGTGCCCACCCCTATGATTTCTTCAATGTCAGGCTGGTTGTTGCGGGCGCCGAGCGCGTAAGGCCAGAGACGCGCACCATGTGGATGGAGAAGTTTGGGCTCCGGATCCTGGAGGGATATGGCGCAACAGAGTGCGCTCCGGTGGTGGCCGTCAATACGCCAATGCATTTCAGGGCAGGCACCGTTGGGCGTTTTCTGGACCAGATCGAGCACCGCCTCGAACCCGTAGCCGGCATCGAAGACGGAGGGCGATTGTTCGTCAAGGGCCCCAACATCATGCTTGGTTACCTGCGCGCCGATCAGCCAGGCATTCTGCAGACGCCGGCTGACGGCTGGTATGACACCGGCGATATTGTGCGTGTGGATGCCGACGGCTTCGTGACGATACTTGGCCGGGCCAAACGCTTCTCCAAGATTGCCGGCGAGATGGTGTCGCTAACCCGGGTAGAGCAAGTGATCTCGGAAGCATTTCCCGAGTCCGGGCATGCGGTGGTTGCTGTGCCTGATGCACGCAAAGGCGAACAGCTCGTCCTGTTCACCACCGATTCCGGCCTTGATGTGCAGCAGGTGACCGAGGCTTTCAAGACACGCAGCTTGCCAGCCCTGCTGGCGCCACGCCAGATCATCGGGATTGATGAGATTCCGGTTCTGGGATCGGGAAAGACAGACTATGTCACGCTTGGCAGGCAGGCCATGGAAAAGGTTGCCTCGTGACCCTGGTGCTGTCGGATGAGGCGCGCGGCATGCTCGAGGGTCAGGCTGGCAAGGCCATGCAGCTGGCGATGCGCCTGGTGGAAAAGGCCGCAGGCATCATGGGAGCAGTTCGGCTGATCCCCATTTCATTTGCCCATCTGGATGCATGTTTCTACACCGGGCGGGCGCATCTTGACTTCATTCGCTTCCTCATCACCAACGGGGCGGCTCTCCGGGTTGAGACCTGGACAAACAATGGCGTGGTCAGCCTCGCGGATCCTGCCTTGAGACCCAGATCCGAGGATCCGGAGATGGTTGATGGCGCTGCTGACGTGATGCGGCTCTACGAACAGCTTGGCGCGCGGCCCACCTGGACATGCGCACCCTACCAGCATCCCGGCGGCCCCGGCTTGGGCGACCATATAGCGGTAGGCGAGTCCAATGCCGTGGCCTACTATAATTCGGCAGTTGGTGCTCGCACCAACAAATATGGGGACTACCTCGATGTTGCCTGTGCGCTGACAGGGCTTGCTCCCGACGCAGGGTTTCACCGCGACGAAAACCGCAAGGCGAGCCTCCACCTGGACTGCACCCAGCTGCCAGAAAGCTGGCGACGGGAGGATCTGTTTGCTCATCTCATCGGTCATCATATGGGCAGGCTTGCCGGACGGCGCGTGCCAGTCGTATCCGGTCTGCCCACGAACAGTCCCAAAGACGCACTGAAAGCGATCAGTTCGGCGGCGGCCTCATCCGGCGGCGTTGAGCTGTGGCACGGCTGTGGCATCACGCCTGAAGCGCCCGATCTGAGCACGGTCTTCACCGCGGGCGAGCTCCATCGCGTGACCGCGGACGATCTGCGGCGCGCTCACCGTGAACTCACAACTGCAGCGGATGGGCCTCTTGACGCGGTAGCTCTTGGAACGCCCCATTTTTCTCTGACTGAGTTTGAACAGCTCGTGAAGCTGCTCGATGGCCGGAAGACAAGCCAGGGTCTTCCTGTCCTGGTCTCAACAAGCCGCGTGGTTCGCACGCTGGCACAAGAGCGGGGCTTGATCGAAGTACTGAGGGCAGCAGGCATCGACGTGCCAGTGGATGTCTGCACCTATTATTCGCCGCGCGTGCGTGGCTTGCGCGGCCGCATCATGACCAATTCGGCAAAATGGGCCTATTATGCGCCAGGCATGCTGGGTGTTGAGGTCTGCTTCGGCTCGCTGCGCGAATGCGTCGAAAGTGCCGTACGGGGCGAGGTGTGGCGCGATCCCCAGCTGTGGACATCGGCATGACGCTTGTCTCACGAATACTGGCAGGCGGGTCGACAGAGGGCGCCGTCCTGGCGCTGGATGAGCCCCTGAGCTTCTGGGGCGCCTTCAATCCGCGAACAGGCGTCATCCTCGATGTCCATCACCCGCAGTGCGGACGGTGCGTCTCCGGAACCGTCATCGTCATGAGCGAAACCCGCGGGTCTGGCTCTGCACCGGGCGCAATCGCAGAAGCGATCCGCCTGCGGACCGCCCCGGCGGCAATCATTCTGGCCATTGCCGATGTCAATCTGGCGATTGGCGCCGAGGTTGCGGCGACGCTGTATGGACGGTCCTGTACCATAGCCTGCGTAGACAAGGGCGTGCTTGCAATCCTTCGGAATGCCAGCTGCCTGCGCATTGCAGCAGATGGCGCACTGACGCCGATCTGATGAGGGCTTCCGCCCCGGTTCCCCTGCCGCGGGTAATCGGCTAGAAGCAGCCCCAGCCAAGAGGGCGCAAGATGAAATTTGCAAGAGTCACCGCACGGCTCGACGGACTTGGATCCGAGAAATGGGCAGTTCACATCGAGGGCAAGCGCCGCGCAGCCCTTGGAGAGTCGATGATTTTCCTGTCGATCGGTGAGCCTGACGCGCCACCACCCGCGGCCATATTGGAGGAGGCTAGGCGATCAATGCACGCTGGTCGCCTGCGCTATGCTGACGGGCGCGGAGAGCCAATCGCCCGCAAGGCCCTGGCTGCCCACTACAGCCGGCAAACGGGTCGGCACATCGGCGAGAACCAGATCATATGCCTGCCAGGCACCCAGACGGCGCTCTTTGCAGCGATGATGACCCTCGTTGATGAGGGCGACGAGGTGTTGATGGCGGACCCCTACTACGCAACATACGAGGGCGTCATTGCAGCCGCGGGAGGCATTCCGGTTCCGGTGCGCGTCGATCCCGACCAGGGCTTTCACCTCAAGATGGATGCCCTGGAACGCGCGGTCACGTCGCGCTCACGCGTGCTGCTGATGAACACACCTTCGAACCCGACCGGCGCGGTGCTCACGCGGGCGGAGATCGAGCAGATCGGTCAGGTCTGCGAGCGACACGATCTCTGGATCGTTTGTGATGAGGTCTATGCCACCCTGACGTATGGCAGCACCGTGTTCGCCTCGCCCTTTGACATAGACCGCCTCGAAAAGCGAACCGTAGTCGTGTCGTCAATTTCGAAGTCTCATGCCATTCCAGGCTTTCGTTGTGGCTGGCTGGCGGCCTCAGCCGAGTTCTGCAACCATTGCACTCCCGTGACCGAAACGATGCTGTTTGGATCTCAGGCTTTCCTGCAGGATGCGATGGCCTTTGCCATCAGCAATCATTTCCCTGAAATTGACGCGATGAAACAAGATTACGAGACCCGCGCCCGGGCGCTGGTCCAGGCGCTCGGCAACGGGCGCAAGGTATCAGCCCGCATGCCCGAGGGCGGCATGTTCGTCATGATTGATGTGCGCAACACGGGACTCTCAGGCGAAGCCTTCGCATGGCGCCTGCTCGAGGAGGAAAAAGTCGTCACCATGCCCGGCGAGAGCTTCGGCGCTGGCGGGGCAGGCCATTTGCGGGTGGCGCTCACCGTGGGCGAGCAAGACATTACGGAAGCCTGCAAGCGGATCGCGCGGCTGGCGGAACGAATATAGCGGCCCTTCCGCCTATACCACCTGGTAGCCGAACTCTTCCGCCTGTTCGGTGATCCATTCCCAGAAGCTTTCGGAGAAGCCCCGGAACACTGACAAGTCGTAGACGTCATCGCCTACGCGTGTCAGGTGGACGCCGACATGCGCCATCTGGGTCATCGCCGATTTGCCGATGGGAAATTCGTCCGGGTGCAGATCGACCGGCGTTCCCTTGGCCAGCACGGCGCGGGCCTTGGGCCCGGCGATGCGGATGACCACGCGGCCATGGCTCTGGTCGCTCACCGAGGCGGCGGCGCCGAGCTTATGCTTTAGTTCATTGCACAGCGCGCCTTCGCCGCGGCCTTCGGCCAGCACGAAATACTGGCCGGGTCCGGCCCATTGCGCATCATAGCCCCTGAGTGCGGCGGCGGTGGCCTCGCCCTGTCCGGCCCGGGCGATCACCGTGACGATCGACAAAGGATGGCGGATGCTGAAGCTTGCGCCCGGCGCGCCCTTGCTGGCGCCGAAACGGCCTTGCACGGCGATATCGCGCAGCGGCGAGAAGCGTGTGAAGTGACGGTCTGTCATGGCGGCGGCCTCAGGCATGGAGCCTCTTGTTTTCCTTGTCGAAATGCATCGGATCGCAGATCTCGCCCATCACCCGGGCGCCACGCAGGCCGTCCCACACCTGCACGGTCTCGCCATGGCGGGCGCGGCCATTGGCCAGCAGCGCCAGGCCGATCCACATGTTGAGCATCGGCGACCAGGCCACCGAGGTCACATAGCCCTGGTCATTGGCCATCGACGGCGTGTCATCCTTCTTGAGGAGATGCGCGCCGGAGCGGATGCGGTCTTCGGGGTCCACCGGCCGGATGCCGACCACGCACTGGCGGTTGGGGTCGGTCAGGCCCTCGCGCTGCGCCATCATGCGGCCGATATAGTCCTTTTTAGACGACATCATCTTGCCGAGGCCGAGATCGCCCGCCGTCGTCGTGCCGTTGAGCTCGCCGCCCGCCACATGGCCTTTCTCGATGCGCATGATCGACAGCGCCTCGACGCCATAGGGCACGATGCCGAATTGAGCGCCCGCCTGCATTACCGCGCGCGCCACCATGCTGCCGTAGTCGGCGGGCACGGCC
The DNA here is from genome assembly GCF_044238155.1 of Aestuariivirga sp. Lineage (GTDB taxonomy): Bacteria > Pseudomonadota > Alphaproteobacteria > Rhizobiales > Aestuariivirgaceae > Aestuariivirga. The sequence goes on from NZ_JBIIDX010000045.1 coordinate 16,122, forward strand.
AGCTCATAGGCATGCTCGCCCGAGAAGGAGATGCGGAACAGCCGCGCCGGAATGCCGCCCATGACGGTGATTTCCAGCGCCGCCATATAGGGCGTTGTCGTGTCATTGAGTTCGAAGCCGTCAACGATCTTCTGCAGCGTGGCGCGGGACCTTGGCCCAGCCACCGCCATCTGCGCCCATTGCTCGGTGACTGACACGTAGGTCACGTCAAGATCGGGGAACAGCGCCTGATGCGCGAACTCCATCTGGGCCATCACCTTGGCAGCATTGGCGGTGGTGGTGGTCATCACGAAATGATCTTCCGCCAGCCGTGAGGTGGTGCCGTCGTCATAAACGATGCCGTCCTCGCGCAGCATCAGGCCGTAGCGCGCCTTGCCGATGGCGAGTGTCGAGAAGGTGTTGCAATAGAGCCTGTCGAGGAAGGCGCCAGCGTCCTTACCCTGCACGTCGATCTTGCCGAGTGTCGAGACATCGCAGATGCCAACGCTCTTGCGCGTCGCCAGCACCTCGCGCGAGGCTGACGCGAGCCAGTCTTCTCCGGCCTGCGGGAACCACGAGGAGCGCATCCACAACCCGGTTTCGACGAAGACCGCGCCCAGTTCCTCCGCCCAGTCATGCAGCGGCGTCTTGCGCACCGGCTGGAAATGATGGCCAGTGAACGGGCCCGCGAAAGCGCCGAAGGACACCGGCGTATAGAAAGGCCGGAAAGTGGTGGTGCCCACCTTGTCCATGGACCGGCCGGTGGCTTCGGCCAGAATGGCGATGGCGTTGACATTGCCGAGCTTGCCCTGATCGGTTGCCATGCCGGTGGTGGTATAGCGCTTGGCCAGCTCGACATCCCTGTAGCCCTCGCGCGCGGCGAGCGGCAGGTCCTTGGCGGTGGCGTCGTTCTGATAGTCGATGAAGGCCTTGCCGCGGCTGTCCTTCACCCACCACAAGGGCGCAATGGCGAAAGACTCGTCACGGCAGCGGGGCACTGCAATGGACTTGCCGTCCGCCGCACCCTTCGCCGCGCCATCGGCCAGGCATTCGGACAGCAGCATCTTGCCCGCCGCAGAGCCCGCCGCCGTGAAGGCAGCGCCGGTGTCGGGCGGCAGGAAGGCGAGGAGGCTCTGGTCCCAGCGCGGCTTCAGCCCGCGGTGGCAGGTGAGGTTGACGATCGGGCTCCAGCCGCCGGACATGGCGACGGCCTCGCAGTCAATGTGGGTGCCGTCATCAAGCTCGATGCCGGTCACGGCCTTCTTGCCGATCACATCCCTGACCGTCCGCCCACGGAGCACCGGAATGCCGCCGCTGCCGGCCGTCGAGTCCGCGCGGCTGTCGACGATCACCTCCACCTGCACGCCCTGCGCCTTGAGGTCACGCGCCGTGCGATAGGCCGAGTCATTGTTGGCGAACACCGCAATTGCGCGGCCCGCCGCCACGCCGTAGCGGTTGGCATAAGTGCGCATCGCCGAGGCCAGCATGACGCCCGGCACATCGTTGCCGCCGAAGGCCACCGGACGTTCTTCCGCGCCCGCCGCCAGCACGGCGCGCTTGGCGATGATGCGCCAATAGCGCTGCCGGGGTTCATAGGGATCAGGTTCGGCGACATGATCGTTCACACGCTCCACGGCGCCGAACACATTGCCGTCGAACCAGCCCATCACCGTGGTGCGCGGCATCAGCGTGACGTTTGGCAATGAGGCGAGTTCGGCGAGAACGCCGTGCGCCCAGTCCACGCCAGACTTGCCGTCAATCTCCTCGCGTTCGTTCAGCAGCGAGCCGCCGAGCCTGGCGCCTTCATCGGCGAGGATCACCCGTTCGCCCGCGCGGGCGGCGGCCAGCGCCGCCATCAGGCCGGTGGGGCCGGAGCCGATCACCAGCAGGCCGCAATGGGCATAGGCCTTTTCGTATTTGTCGGGGTCGGGGAGCTTCGATGCCGTACCGAGGCCCGCGGCGCGGCGGATCAGCGGCTCGTAGATCTTTTCCCAGAAGCTCTTCGGCCACATGAAGGTCTTGTAGTAGAAACCCGCGACGAAGATCGACGAGGCCAGCGAGTTGACGGCGCCGATGTCGAATTCGAGCGACGGCCAGCGGTTCTGGCTGGTGGCGGTGAGCCCGTCATAGAGCTCGATCATGGTGGCCCGCGTGTTGGCCTCCTTGCGGCCGCCCTCGCGCAGCTCGACGAGCGCGTTTGGCTCGGCAGCACCGGCGGTGATGACGCCGCGCGGACGGTGATATTTGAACGACCGGCCCATCAGATGGACGCCATTGGCCATCAGCGCCGAGGCCAGCGTGTCGCCAGCAAGGCCGGTGAACGGCTTGCCGTCGAAGCGGAAGGACAAGGCCGAGCTGCGGTCGACGAGGCCGCCCTTTTCCAGACGATAGGAGGTCATGCCTTTGCTCCCTTCGCCCTGGCATGGTCACGCGCTGTCACGGCGCCGTAGACCTCATGCGTTTCGGTGTTGCGAGTGACGACGAGCCAGGCGCGGCAGCCGCCCGAGTGATGGGCGAATTCCTCGAAGCGGCCGCGCGGATTGTTGCGGAGATAGACATAGTCGAACCACTGTTCCATCGAGGACGGATCGTTGGTCGTGGGCCTGGTCACCGAGGCATCGCCGAGGAAGGTAAATTCCTCGACCGGCCTGGTTCCGCAATGGGGGCATGGGATGAGCATGGCTGATGATCCGTCAGTGCAGGTTCGGTGTGGCGCCCTGGCCTTTTTCGTCGAGCATGTGGCCGGTGCGGAACCGGTCGAGACGATAGGCGGCGTTGAGCTTGTGAGGTTCGTCCTTGGCAATCGTATAAGCGAAGCACCAGCCCGAGGCTGGCGTGGCCTTGAAGCCGCCGTAGCACCAGCCGGTGTTGAGATAGAGGCCCTGCACATGGGTCTTGTCGATGATCGGCGAGCCGTCCATCGACATGTCCATGATGCCGCCCCAGGAGCGCAGCACCCGCACCCTGGCGAGCGAGGGGATCATCGCGACGCCCGCCTCCACCACATGCTCCACCATCGGCAGGTTGCCGCGCCGGGCATAGGAATTATAGCCGTCAATGTCACCGCCGAACACGAGCCCTCCCTTGTCCGATTGCGAGACATAGAAATGGCCCGCCCCGAAGGTAACGACGCCGTCGATATAGGGCTTGAGGCCCTCGGACACGAAGGCCTGCAGCACATGGCTCTCCACGGGAAGCTTCATGCCGGCCATGGCCGCCGTTTCAGAGGAGTTGCCGGCGGTGGCGAGGCCCAGCTTCTTGCACTTGATGAAGCCCCTGTTGGTATCAACGCCAATGACCTTGCCGTTCTCGATGCGGATTCCCGTCACCTCGCAATGCTGGATGATGTCGACGCCGCGGCTGTCGGCGCCGCGCGCATATCCCCAGGCAACGGCGTCATGGCGCACCGTGCCGCCGCGCCGCTGCAGAAGCCCGCCCTTGATCGGAAAGCGTGCGTTGTCATAGTCGAAGAACGGATACATTTCGCGCACCGCCGCGCGGTCCAGCAATTCGGCGTCGACGCCGTCGATCCGCATGGCGTTGCCGCGCCGTGCGAAGGCGTCGCGCTGGGCGTCGGTGTGGCAGAGGTTGAGGACACCGCGCTGCGAGACCATGGCGTTGAAATTGAAGTCCTGCTCCAGGTTCTCCCACAGCTTCATCGACCATTCGTAGAACGGGTTGTTGCCGGGCAGCATGTAGTTGGAGCGGATGATGGTGGTGTTGCGGCCGATGTTGCCGGAGCCGAGCCAGCCCTTCTCCAGCACCGCGACATTGGTGAGGCCATGTTCCTTGGCCAGGTAATAGGCGGTCGACAGCCCGTGTCCGCCGCCGCCCACGATGACGATGTCATATTCCGGCTTCGGCTCCGGGTCCCGCCAGGCGGGCTGCCACTGGCTGTGGCCGGAGAAGGAGTTCTTGATGAGGGAAAAGACGTTGTAGCGCATGCTCAAGTCCTGACGGAAACCAACCTTTCCTCTAGCCCAGCAGGTCAGTTCCGTCTTGCATGTTAGAGCCATTTCCTGATAAAAAAAAGCCATGAACGATGTGCCTCAGACTGTCGGCTTCCTGCTCATCCCTGGCTTCGCGCTGATGTCCTATGCCTCGGCGGTCGAACCGCTGCGAGCCGCCAACCTGCTGGCGCAGAAAGAGCTCTACCGCTGGGTTCATATCTCGCCCGGGCCGGCCACGGTCAGCGCGTCGTGCGGGGCCACGGTGCCCTGTCCTGTCGTGGCTGGCGGGTCGGTCGAACTCGACCTGCTTCTGGTCTGCGCCGGTGGCAGACCAACCAGCTTCCGCGACCGCACGACATTACGCTGGCTCAAATCGCTGGCAGGGCGCGGCATGCGGATCGGCGGGGTGTCGGGTGGGCCGGTGATCCTGGCGCGGGCCGGCATCATGGACGGCTATCACATGACAGTTCACTGGGAACATGCGCCAGCAGTCGCTGAAGCATTTCCCAACGTGCTGCTGTCTCGATCCATCTACATCATCGACCGTAGCAGATTGACATGTGCTGGCGGCACCGCGCCACTGGACATGATGC
>NZ_JBIIDX010000046.1:0-20568 GCF_044238155.1 Aestuariivirga sp.
GTTCACTGGGAACATGCGCCAGCAGTCGCTGAAGCATTTCCCAACGTGCTGCTGTCTCGATCCATCTACATCATCGACCGTAGCAGATTGACATGTGCTGGCGGCACCGCGCCACTGGACATGATGCACGCCCTGATCGCCGAAAGGCACGGGCCTGAACTGGCCCGCCATGTATCGGACTGGTTCATGCATACGGATATTCGCCCTGCACAGAGTGCCCAGCGCGCATCGCCCATCTCGCGGCACGGCATTCATGACTTGCGGCTGACAGCTGCTCTTGAGCTGATGGACAGCTACCCGGGTGAACCTCTGCGGCGCAGCGAGACCGCCCGGCGAGTTGGAATTTCCACCCGCCAACTCGACCGGCTGTTTGCCGAAAAGCTTGGCATGAGTTACGCCGACCACTATCGCAACATCAGGCTGGAACGGGCAAGAGACCTGCTTCGCCAATCTGCGGTTTCGATCACCGAGATTGCGCTCGGATGCGGTTTTTCGAGCGCCAGCCACTTCGGACGCACCTACCGCGCAGCCTTTGGCGTCACGCCAGCCTCGGAGCGCAAAGCTGGCGCAGCAAGAAGAAAAAATGCCCCGGACAAGCCGGGGCATTGAATTCAGACTGCCGGAGATTGCAGCGGCAATCAGCAGTCCAGCGTGTTGTCCCGCTCCCACTGGGTAAGATGGCGGCAATACTGGTTCCACTCATTGTGCTTGAGCTTGAGATAGCCCTGTGAGACCTCCTGACCGAGCATCTCCTGGAGATACTTGTCCTGCTCGAAGGCGCGTAGCGCATCCAGCAGGTTGAGAGGAAGTTTCTTGGCGTTCTTGACGGTATGCCCCTCTGCATACATGTCGATGTCGAGGCGCTTGCCAGGGTCGATCTGCTTTTCGACACCATGCATGCCTGCCACGAGGATCGAGGCGAGAAGCAGGTAGGGGTTCGCCGCACCATCTGGCAAACGATACTCGGCGCGTCCGCCGTCCGGAATACGCACCATGTGCGTGCGGTTGTTGCCGCCATAGGTGATGGAAGAGGGCGACCAAGTGGCGCCGGAAATGGTACGGGGCGCATTGATGCGCTTGTAGGAATTCACCGTCGGATTGGTGATGGCGCACATCGAGGCGGCGTGATTGATGAGACCGCCCAGGAAGTGATAGCCGAGCTTGGAAACACCGAGTTCGCCCTTCGGATCATCAAACAGGTTCTTTTTGCGGTCGTTCGTCCACACCGAAAGATGAACATGGCAGCCATTGCCCGTGAGGTTGATGAAGGGCTTCGGCATGAAGGTCGCGCGGAGTCCATGCTTCTCGGCAATGGCCTTGACCATGAACTTGAAGAAGGCAAGCTGATCGGCTGTCGTCAACGCATCGTTGAAGTTCCAGTTGATCTCGAACTGGCCATTGGCATCCTCATGGTCGTTCTGATAGGGGCCCCAGCCCAGCTTGGTCATGGTCGTGCAGATTTCGCCAATCACATCGAGGCGGCGCATGATGGCCGCCTGATCATAACAGGGCTTGTCGGCGGTATCACGATGGTCGGACACTGCCGAACCATCTGCGTTCGTCAGATGAAACTCTGGCTCAACACCCGCCATCAGTTTCATGTTCTTCTTGCCATAGTGCTCGGTGAGTTTCCGCAGCACGACACGCGGCGCCTGGGCAAGCGGCTCTCCGTTCATCCAGGGCTCACCGGCGACCCACGCGACGTCCGGCCGCCACGGCAACGGGATCACCGAGTTGGTGTCAGGCATCACGAGGATGTCCGGATGCGCGGGCGTCTGGTCAAGCCACGTGGCGAAGCCAGCGAAACCAGCGCCGGCCTTCTGCATCTTGCCGGCCGCCTCAGCCGGAACGAGCTTGGCACGCTGGACCCCAAACAGATCGGTGAAGTTGAACAAGAAGAATTTGATGCCGTTCTGTTTGGCATAAGAGGCGAGATCGCCCATGATACGTTTCACTCCCAAGTTTCTGTTGTCGAAATTCGACCCTCGATCGACAAAGGGCCGGCAGGTTCTCCGGCGGTGATATTAGTACCCTCCCCGGCCCGGAATCCAGCCTGTTCCTGCCAAGGGCACCTGCGCCATCGCCGCGGCCTCGACCGTGAGGGCACACAGATCCTCCGGCTCGAGATTATGCAGGTGGCTCTTGCCACAGGCCCTGGCAACTGTCTGGGCTTCGAGCGTCATGACCTTGAGGTAGTTTGACAGGCGCCGGCCAGCCTTTACCGGATCAAGGCGCTGAGCCAGCACCGGGTCTTGAGTGGTGATGCCTGCTGGGTCGCGGCCTTCATGCCAGTCATCATAAGCGCCAGCGGTTGTCCCGAGGGCCTTGTATTCCTCCTCGAGGTGGGGATCGTTGTCGCCGAGCGCCACCAGTGCAGCGGTGCCGATTGCCACCGCATCCGCCCCGAGGGCGAGCGCCTTGGCGACATCCGCCCCAGAACGGATGCCTCCGGAGATGATGAGTTGCACCTTGCGGTGCATACCCAGATCCTGGAGCGCCTTCACGGCGGGACGGATGCAGGCCAGCGTCGGCAGGCCAACATGCTCAATGAAGACTTCCTGGGTCGCAGCCGTGCCGCCCTGCATGCCATCCAGCACCACCACATCTGCACCTGCCTTGACGGCCAGCGCCACATCATAATAGGGCCGTGTGCCGCCAACCTTTACGTAGATCGGCTTTTCCCAGCAGGTGATCTCGCGAAGCTCCTGGATCTTGATTTCAAGATCATCAGGCCCCGTCCAGTCCGGGTGCCGACAGGCCGAGCGCTGATCGATGCCCTTGGGCAGGCAGCGCATTTGCGCCACGCGGTCTGAAATCTTCTGACCCAGCAGCATGCCGCCACCACCAGGCTTGGCGCCCTGCCCCACCACAACTTCGATGGCGTCAGCCTTGCGCAGATCATCCGGATTCATGCCGTAGCGTGATGGCAGATACTGATACACGAGATGCCGAGATTGGCCACGTTCCTCCGGCGTCATGCCACCATCACCCGTTGTCGTCGAGGTGCCGGCCATGGATGCACCACGACCGAGCGCTTCCTTGGCCTGGGCGGAGAGCGAGCCGAAACTCATTCCGGCGATGGTAATCGGGATCTTGAGTTCAAGGGGCTTCCTGGCGAAGCGCGTTCCCAGCACAATGTCGGTTCCGCATTTCTCCCGATAGCCCTCAAGCGGATATCGCGAGATCGATGCGCCGAGAAACAACAGATCGTCGAAATGAGGAAGCTTGCGTTTGGCGCCGGCGCCGCGAATGTCATAGATGCCCGTTGTTGCCGCACGGCGGATTTCGGCAAGCGTGTAATCATCGAACGTGGCGGACTTGCGCGGTGGCGTGCGTGGGATATTGGTGTCCATGGATCTCGCTCCTCAGTAGGCGTCGGCGTGATCGACATTGAAGTTGTAGAGCTTGCGGGCAGAGCCATAGCGCCGGAACTCCTGTGGGCGGTGTTTCATGCGCGCCCGTTCCAGCAGCCGGGCCAGATCCTCCAGATGCTCGGTGCGCATCTCCTTCTCGATGCAGTCGGCGCCCAGATTGTCAGCCCGTCCCCGCACATAAATCCGCGCCTCATAGATCGAGTCGCCGAGCGCCTCGCCAGCATTGCCGCAGACGACAAGATTGCCGCGCTGAGCCATGAAGGCAGACATGTGACCGACCGAACCGCCAACGACGATGTCCACACCCTTCATGGAAATGCCGCAGCGCGAGGACGCATCGCCTTCAATGACGAGCAGACCGCCATTCGCCGTGGCGCCCGCCGACTCCGAGGCATTACCTTTCACCCACACCACGCCCGACATCATGTTTTCTGCAACGCCAACACCGGCGTGGCCATGAATGGTAATCTCTGCCTCCTTGTTCATGCCGCCACAGTAGAACCCAGCATGACCCATGATGTCGACGCGCAGGGGTCCATCAAGTCCACAGGCAATGGCATGCTGACCCATGGGGTTGCGAATCGTCCAGTCACGTTCGTTGGAGTTTCTGGGAACCTTGTAAAGGGTCTGGTTGACGGCGGTGACGCCAGTGGCCGTGAGATCAAGCTCGTTCATGCGTTGCCACCCCATGAATAAATGGTCGCAGGCTCCGGCTCCCAGATGCGTGCACTGTCGGCGCCGGGCAGTCTCGCAATGGCCCTGTATTCCGTGGCCATCGCAACCCAATCGTCGGTTTCGGCAATCACCGCGTGCTTACACGCGATCGGATCACGCAGAACGGCAAACCCGTCTGCCGTTCCGACCAGAAAGGTGTAAAAGCCGTCAAGATCTTTGAGTCCATCCTGGAGAGCTTCTCGAAGCGTTGCTCCGCTGCGCAGCTTCCAGGTCATGTAGGCTGCAGCGACTTCCGAGTCGTTTTCAGTCTGGAACTCCATGCCTGCGCGGCGCAGATTCTCGCGAAGCCTGTTATGGTTGGAAAGCGAGCCGTTGTGCACGAGGCAAAGATCGCTGCCCGTGGCAAAAGGATGCGAGCCGGCCGTGGTCACCGCACTTTCGGTTGCCATACGCGTATGCCCGATGATGTGGCTGCCGGATGCGTCCGCAAGGCCAAACGTGCGATAGACGTCGGCTGGAAGGCCGGTTTCCTTGAAGATTTCAACCATGTGCCCCGACCCGACGATGCGCACCCCCGGCGCATTGGCCTTGAGCCATTTGACCACATCATCCTCGCGGGCGGTGGTCACCAGCAGGCAATGGTTGGCAATCTGGCTGATGCGGGCGTCGCAATCGAGGCTGTCCTCGAGGCTCGCGTCAATATGCTTCCAATTGTACTCCGGATCGTCGTGCGCGAGCGAAAACTTGATCTCCGTGGGCTTGACGGGATTGCGATAGATGGCCACCCCCGCCGAGTCCGGGCCACGCTGCGTCATTTCAATCAGCATGGGCGCAAACAGAGCCCCAAGCTTGGCGTGCAGAGCAGGATTCTTGAGATATAGGCCGGCGATGCCGCACATGTTGAACTCCCTTCATGGGGTCTAAGTGCTCAAAAATATAGCATAAGCCTCAGTTTATTCAACTGTCAGGAATATTTTTTTCACTTCAGGAATTGCAGACAGGCATGCGGTTACTGCAGGCCAACCGCGTCAACCACACCACCGGGGCAGCCCGGGCGAACTGACGGAGCAGCCTGGAGCATATCTTCGAGGCGTTCACCGCCTGGAATATCGCCTCGCAAGCCGATTGTGATTTCGCTGATGAGCCGCCGTCCGCCATCATGTCGACAGACCACGCGCACCCGGTCGCCCGCTCCGGGCCCGAACGCACGATCAAAGCTGTCCCGGATCTGGCGGGCACTCACCCAGTTGCCAATGCTGTCGTTCATCAGCTCGCGAACGGGGGAGGCATTGATAGATCGCAGCAGGCGAAGCGAATCCCGGAAGTAGATTTCGGCGTCTGGCACGGCATGGCAAGTACCGTGCTTGACGAACTCGTGCCGGTCCAGGAAGGACCTCCGCCCAGGCATTACCCTGTCAAGCTCCGCCGCAGTTTCGACCGATAGCGGAAGGACAGGAAGCTCACGCCAGCGCCCCTCAGCAGATGCCTGGCGCAGCTTGTCGGGAACATTGCAGTACCGCAGGCGCTGTGACTGTGGCCAGAGACCATGCAAAGCGAAGTTACCCGCATCGAAGCTTAGCTTCGTCTGCGAGCGGCATTCCGGCTTTCCGGCATTCATTTCGCAAAAGGCGGGCTGCCAGTTGAGGGCGAGAATGTAAAATGGCGGGGTCGCAGAAACCGCGCGCCCGTGAACCGCGACAACCACCATCATTCCGGCGGCAAGGAGCGAGAAGCTCCACTTCCGCCGCATGCTATTCCTCGCGGCGGTAGCTGATGACCGACAGATAGCGGATCGGCAACTGGCGCAACTCCTCGGGGCCGTGCGGCGCGTCCGCATCGAAAAACAAGGCATCGCCAGGATGCATGTCATAAGTTTTGCCACCATGACGGTAAACGACATTGCCCTCGAGAATATAGAGAAACTCCAGGCCAGCGTGCTGAAAGGTCGGAAACACGTCGGACTGATGGGTAAGCGTGATGAGATAGGGCTCAACCATGACTGGCCCGTGCGGGCTGTGACCGAGCAGTTGATATTGATGGCCCGCGCGGGTGCCGCGGCGCTCGATGGTAAGGCCCTGTCCTGCTTTGACAAAAGTGGCATCCCGAATTTCTTCATATGACTTGAAGAAGGCCGTAACGGGCACCTGCAGTGCCTGGCCCAGCGCCTGCAGCGAGGACAGGGAGGGCGATGTTGCTCCATTCTCGATCTTGGACAGCATGCCAGCCGACATGTCCGCCGCCTTGGCCAACTCGGCGATAGTCAGTCCAAGCTTCTCCCGAAAAATCTTGACCTCTCGGCCGATGGCCTGTTCCAGCAACTTGCCCTGCGCCCCGGCATGGCCATGCGGGTCCTGAAAGTCGAGAGGGGCCTCGCTTTTGTGCCGTCTTGGTTTAATGGTTCTGTCCAAGGCACTTTCCTCCCAGGAAAAATACTATCCTTTTGCACATCCAAGCTCAAGCAAGCTGATAATCCACGATAATCGGATTTTTCCTATTTTAGGCAGTTTTTACTTCCCATTTTTGGTTCATCGGATTAATCAGTAAAAAAATTCCGGAGCACGAAAGGATATTTCCTATGCCCGATACGATTGTTCAATCGTTTCTTTCAGAAATTGACCGATTTCTGCACTCTGCGGGCATGGACCCGTCTGCACTGGGCAAGCAGGCCGTCGGAGACCCCAATTTCGTCTTCGACCTTCGCAAAGGCCGGTCGCCGTCGACGCGGACGATCGAGAAGGTGAGAAGCTGGATTGCCCGGCAAACCCCTGTAGCCGCGCGCGAGACCAGTCCCGCGCTGACGCATCTCGAGAAACTTGAGGCGGAATCGATCCACATCATTCGCGAAGTTGCTGCCGAATGCGAGAAACCGGTGATGCTCTATTCGATCGGCAAGGATTCGGCCGTGATGCTGCACTTGGCCATCAAAGCATTCTTCCCATCGAAGCCACCCTTCCCGCTGTTGCATGTCGATACCGGCTGGAAGTTCCGCGACATGTACGCCATGCGCGAGGCCACGGCGCGAAAATATGGCTGGGAGCTGATCATTCACAAGAATCAGGATGGCGTTGCCAAGAACGTAAATCCTTTCGATCACGGATCGGCACTTCACACCCAGATCATGAAGACCGATGCGCTGAAGCAGGCGCTCGACGCACATGGTTTCGATGCTGCATTCGGCGGAGCGCGGCGTGACGAGGAAAAATCACGCGCCAAGGAACGGATCTTCTCCTTCCGTGACAGCCGTCACCGCTGGGACCCCAAGAATCAGCGGCCTGAGCTGTGGGATCTCTACAACGCGCGCAAGAACAGGGGGGAATCGATTCGCGTCTTCCCTCTGTCAAACTGGACGGAGCTCGATATCTGGCAGTACATCCACCGAGAAAACATCGACATCGTGCCGCTCTATTTCGCCGCCGAACGACCCGTCGTCTGGCGTGACGGCCAGATGATCATGGTCGATGACGAGCGCATGCGCCTCAACCCCGGTGAGACACCACAAATGCGCAAGGTGCGCTTCAGAACCCTCGGCTGTTACCCGCTGACCGGCGCCATCGAGTCAGACGCCACAAGCCTGCTTGATATCGTAGAGGAAATGCTCGTTGCGACGTCATCCGAGCGCCAGGGCCGCGTGATCGACAAGGATGCTGCAGCCTCCATGGAAAAGAAAAAGCAGGAAGGATATTTCTGATGTCACGTTTCATCGAATTCACTGGCGGTGACGTCGAGGCCTATCTCGCAGCTCAGGAGCAGAAGGACCTGCTGCGCTTCATTACCTGCGGCTCGGTTGATGACGGCAAGTCCACCCTGATTGGGCGGCTGCTCTATGAGGCAAAGATGCTGTTTGAAGACCAGCTCACCGCACTCGAGGCCGATTCGCGCAAGATGGGCACCCAGGGGGGTAATCTTGATTTCGCGCTTCTGGTCGACGGGCTGGCGGCAGAACGCGAGCAGGGGATCACCATCGACGTGGCCTATCGGGCCTTCACAACTGACAAGCGCAAGTTCATCGTGGCCGATACTCCAGGCCACGAACAATATACCCGCAACATGGCAACTGGCGCATCGACCGCCGATCTTGCCATCATTCTCATTGATGCACGCAAGGGCGTATTGACCCAGACGCGCCGTCATACTTTCATCTGCACGCTGCTTGGCATCCGGCATCTCGTGGTCGCGGTCAACAAAATGGACCTGATGAGCTTCAGCGAGGAGGTGTTCAATCGCATCGCAGCTGACTATCGGGATTTCGCCAAGTCTCTTGGTGCGGAGGGCGTGACGGTCATTCCCGTTTCCGCATTGCTCGGCGACAACATGATCGAGCGCTCCCTCAACATGCCATGGTATCATGGGCCGACGTTGATGGCGCACCTCGAGACTGTTCCGGTCGGCGACGACCTGGCGGACAAGCCGTTTCGGCTGCCGGTGCAGTGGGTGAACAGGCCCAACCAGAATTTCAGGGGATTCTCCGGTACCATCGTATCCGGAACGATAAGGCCCGGAGATGCAATCAAGGCCTTGCCGTCTGGCCGCAGTTCCATCGTCGACCGCATCGTCACCTATGATGGCGACCTTACGGCGGGATATGCAGGCCAGTCGCTTACTCTGACATTGAAAGACGAGATCGACATCAGCCGCGGCGACGTGATCTGCACCGTCAAGGACCCGCTGGAAGTGTCAGATCAGTTCCAGGTCGAAATTCTGTGGATGAGCGACGAGCCGATGCTGCCAGGACGACCCTACCTGATCAAGTCATCGACCAAGACGGTGCCCGGCACGCTTGAGGAGATCAAGCATAAGGTGAACGTCAATACCATGGAGCACGTCGCTGCGAAGACGCTTCAGCTCAACGAGATCGGCGTATGCAATCTGGAGCTCGACAGCGCCATTGCCTTCGCGCCATATGCCGACAACCGCAATCTCGGTTCATTCATCATCATTGACCGGTTCAGCAATAACACCGTAGGCATGGGGCTCATCCGCTTTGCCCTGCGCCGGGCGGCGAATATTCACTGGCAGGCGGTTGACGTCGACAAAGCTTCACGCGCGGCACTGGCGGGCCAGAAGCCAACGGTGCTGTGGTTCACCGGCCTCTCGGGTGCAGGAAAATCCACCATCGCAAATCTGGTGGAGAAGCAACTGCACGCCGCCGGACATATGACCTATCTGCTGGATGGCGACAATGTGCGCCATGGGCTGAACCGCGACCTCGGCTTCTCGGATGCAGATCGTGTCGAAAACATCCGACGGGTCGCTGAAGTGGCGAGACTGATGGCCGATGCCGGCCTTATCGTGCTGGTCTCATTCATCTCGCCATTCCGCTCAGAACGACTGATGGCGCGCGAATTGCTGGAGCAAGATGAGTTTGTCGAAATCTTCGTCGACACTAGGCTTGCAGAGGCTGAGCGCCGTGACGTCAAGGGGCTTTACGCCAAGGCCCGGCGCGGCGAGATCAAGCACTTCACCGGCATTTCATCGCCCTATGAGGCCCCAGAAAACCCGGAGCTGCGCATTGACACCACAAAACTGACTGCCGAAGGCGCAGCGGACACTGTGGTGAGCTATCTGAAGGAAAGGGGCAGGCTCACCAAGGCCTAAGTCGTTCAGGGCAGGAACGCGTCGTGGCGGGAACCTGAGCTGCTGGGCAGATCGGCATCAACGGCTTTGATGCTTGTCTGGCATAACCGCTGGCCAGATGACTCTGCCATGATGCACAGGCCAACGATTCCCCGGTTCGATCTGCCCGTCAACTTACAGAATGTTAGATTTGCTATCCCAGCAGGCTGCTTGTTCAACCATTGATTGGAGATGAAGGCTGGCGCTGCGAGAGATGAATGTCGAGCAGGTCGAGCCGATCATTGCCGAAGTATAGTTTTTGGCCGGTATCGACAGTGGGAACGCCAAAGACGCCGCGCTCGATCGCCTCCTGAGTATTGGCTTGCAGCCGGGCCTTGAGTTGTTCGCTGACAGCCGCCGCCCTCACGGTGTCCGGCTTCAGACCGGCTTCGGCCCCCCATTGGGCAAGCTGGTCAAGATCGGTGATGTCAGCTTCCTCTGCCCAATAGCCCTTTAGCACGCGGCATACAAAACTCTCTGCCCTGCCTTCGTCAGCCGCAAGCAGACATGCGCGCAGTGCACGCGCGTTGCGCAGAGGATAGGCCGGATGCTGGCGAAGCGGCATGCCCTGAAGCTCAGCCCAATCCTGAATGTCCTGCCGGAACCAGGCAACACGCTGCGGCGAGGTCTCAAGCGGTCTCAATCCACCGATTGCCTCGAGCAGGCGTGGCAGATGCAAGGGTCGCCAGTTGAGTTCGAGCCCATGTTTGCGGGCGATACCGCCCACGCGTCCGGCAGCCAGATAGGCCCAGGGCGAATGAACGTCAAACCAAAAGGAGAGACCGCTCATGGTAGCTGTTCCATGCGGTTGTCGCGGGCCCACTCACGAAGCTCCACCTTGCGGATCTTTCCCGATGGCGTCAGCGGAAAGCGATCGACCTTATAGATGACGGCTGGAACCTTGAACCGTGCAATCCGCTCGGCGCACAGTGATCTGAGTTCAGACGCCGTTGCTGTAGAGGACAGTTTTACAGCTGCAGCAACGACTTCACCATAATAGCGATCCGGCACACCAAACACCGCAACTTCCGCAACGGCCGGGTGCTGCTGCAGAAGGATTTCGACTTCCGCAGGGTAGATGTTTTCACCACCACGAATGATCATGTCACGCAGCCTGCCCCCGGAGACAACAAGCCTGCCATCCGGCCTGATGTAGCCGAGATCACCCGTGCGCAACCAGTCACCGGAGATGATCGTTTCGGCAGTGGCCTCGGGGTTCTTGTAGTATTCTTCCATCACCATGGAACCTCTTGCCTGAATCTCGCCCGTCTCGCCAAATCCAAGCGGTACGAGTGTCTGGGGATCGGCAATTCGGATCTCATAGCCAGGAAGCGGCAGGCCGGCCGTCTCCCAGCGCAACGGGTCGTCTGCTGCCGGGCAGACGAAAAGCGTCGCACCTTCCGTCTGACCATAGACCTGTGACAGCCCCGTCATCGGAAATTCCTCAGCACAGCGGCGCAGGACATCAGGATTGCAATCAGCGCCACCACAACTGCCAGCGCGCAAGGATGACAAATCGTACTGCTGACGCGCTGGATGATCGAGCATGGCCAGGTAAGAGGTGGGTACGCCTGAGAGAAAAGTACAGCGCTCACTTTCAATCACCCGGAACATGTTTTCAGGGTCGAAGGCAGGCACACCTACATAGGCTGCGCCGTGGCTGAGGCAACCGAGAAGGTTCAATATACAGCCTGCGCAGTGAAAGAGAGGAATGATGGAAGTCCAGCGATCACCGCTCCGAAGGCCAAGGCGCGCAGCACTGTTGGCGCCAACCATCATCATGGCGCGATGCGACAGGAGCGCTCCCTTTGGAAAACCGGTGGTGCCCGACGTGTAAAGAAGCGCAGCAGCGCCTTCAGCCACGGGCATCGCCGGAACAAAACCATGCTTTTCTGAAATCAGCGCCGGGTAGTCTCGCTCCAGTGTAAAAACATGTGACAGGCTGGGCAGTTCATCACGAAGCGAGTTGACGTGGGCGAGATAGGGATTGGAGCGGAACTCCGTGGAACAGAACAGTACCTCTGCATCAGACTGCTTCAGGGTATAGGCGAGATCATTGCGGCGGTAATGGGTGTTGAGCGGTACGAGCACGGCGCCGAGCGCGGCGCAGGCCATCTGCACGACCGGCCATTCTATTCGATTTTCAGCGAGCAAAGCCACATGTGTGCCACGTTTGAGGCCACGCACCGCAAGCGCCCCCGCCAGTGCAAGGGCCTCTTCATGAACCTGTGAGAAACTGAGGCGCGCCTGCTGGTGCGGAAAGACCAGCGCCTCGGCGCCGGGCCACGTCCTTGCGGCATGTACCAGTGCTGGCCATGGGTGGAGATGGTTCACTGGGCGCACCAGCCTCCATCAGCAAGAAGAATGGCGCCGGTGACGAAGCTTGCCGCATCTGAGGCGAGGAACAGCGCCGGGCCGACCATTTCGTGCATCTCCGCCATGCGGCGCAGCGGCGTCCGGGCGATAATGCCTGCCTCCGCCTCAGCGAGATAGGCCTGTCCTTCGTCGGTCATTGAGTGCTTCGTGTACCCTGGGTTGAATGCGTTGACGCGAATGCCGTGTGGTCCCCACTCAGCAGCGAGGCCGCGCACCAGCATGTCAATTCCTCCCTTGGCAGCGCAATAGGGCGTTATATCCTGGAAAGCAGCGACTGACGCATTCGAGGAATTCATGACGATGACGCCGCCGCGGCCCTGGCGCAGATACTGTCGCGCCGCGGCCTGCGCGCAGAGGAAATAGCCGCGAAGATTTCCACTGATCACCGTGTCGAAGTCAGCCGCAGAAAAATCGAGTGCGGCCTTCTTCGCGTTGATGCCGGCATTACAGACCAAGATATCGAGCCGGCCATAGCGGCGCACGGCAGCCGCTACCACGGCCTCTGCGCCTTCCGGTGTTGAAACATCAGCGAGCACGGGCAGCGTCTCATGGCCCCTGCCCCGCAGTTCAGCGGCGGTGGCCTCGGCGCCTTCATAGCTACGCGCACAGCCCACCACGATCGCTCCTGCAGCTGCAAAGCCAAGGGCCAACTCCCGGCCGATGCCACGGCTGGTGCCGGTGATAACTGCCACACGGCCGGAGAGATCAAACAGCGTCATGCTGCTCATCTAGCGGCAGTCGAGGCTGCTGAGAAGGCCTGGCACAAAGCAGTCGAACCCGCCTGTTTCGACAAGGCCCGCAAGGGACTCAATGTCATCCGAGAAGGTTCGGTCCTCGTCCCGGCGAGCTGCGATGGTGCGGATCAGCGCGTGCGCCTGTTCGAGCGGTCGGGATGACGTGAGTGGACGGCGGAACTCGATGCCTTCGGCAGCGGCCATCAGCTCGATCGCGATGATACGGGCCAGATTGGCATTCATGGGGCCGAGGCGCCGTGCACCATGCGTAGCCATGGAAACGTGATCCTCCTGGTTGGCGGAGGTGGGCGCCGAATCAACAGAGGCAGGATGTGAGAGTTGCTTGTTCTCGCTCATCAGGGCTGCCGCCGTACATTGTGGAATCATGAAGCCGGAGTTGAGGCCAGGATTACGAATGAGGAAGGAAGGCAGAAGCGAGATGGAAGAGTCGATCAGGGCTGCCACGCGTCTTTCTGCAAGCGAGCCCATTTCGGCCACTGCCATGGCAATCATGTCAGCCATGAAGGCGACGGGCTCGGCATGGAAGTTGCCGCCTGACAGCACAGCGTCATCATCCGCGAAAACCAGTGGATTGTCCGAAACAGCATTGGCCTCGATGGTCAGAGTCCGTGCCGCACTGGCCAGAAGGTCGAGGCAAGCGCCCATTACCTGCGGCTGGCAACGAAAGGAGTAGGGATCTTGCACGCGATCATCGTCCTTTAGATGTGAGGCCCGGATGGCGCTGCCCTCGAGCAGGTGGCGGTAGTGCGTGGCAGCGAGTAGCTGTCCGGGATGCGGACGGAGTGCATGGATACGTGGATCGAATGGCGTATCGGAGCCCATCACCGCATCAACCGACATCGCACCGGCCAATATGGCGGCGGCAGCATTGCGCTGGGCTGCCACGAGACCGGCGAATGCCAGCGCAGTCGATACCTGGGTGCCGTTGAGCAGCGCCAGCCCTTCCTTCGGCCCAAGCGCCACGGGTTGAATTCCAGCGGCTTGCAGTGCGGCTTTGCCACTCATCCGCACGCCCTTTATCTTGGCCTCGCCTTCACCAATCAATACGAGGCTCATGTGAGCGAGCGGCGCCAGATCGCCGGAGGCGCCCACGGACCCCTGCCCCGGGATGACCGGAAGCACGTCAGCGTTCAGCAGATGGATCAGGGCCGCCATGACCGAGCTTGAAATGCCGGAGGCCCCTTTTGACAGAGCTGCGATCTTCAGCAGCAGAATGAGCCGGGTCACACCCGCAGACAATGGCTCACCCGCTCCTGCGGCATGCGATCTCACGATGTTGACCTGCAGCCGTCCCAGATCATTTGCGGCGATGCGGGTCTTTGCCAGCTTGCCAAAACCGGTGTTCACGCCATAGATCGTTTCACCCGTGTTGAGCAGGCGACGAACGGTTTCGGCCGAGCGCCGGATGCGGTCTTCGGCAGTGCTACTCAGGCGGACTGAAACGGGGCCAGCCAGTGCGGCGCCGATCTCAGCAAGGCCAAGTGGCTGATCTCCTATGACAATCATGGTGCAAGCCTTTCCACGACAGCCCTGAACCTGTGGGCAATTTCATCTTCAAGCAGGTGCCGGCGATCTTTAAGCAGATGCCGTCCAGCAACGATCATGTCCTTCACGAGCTGAGTGCCGCCGGAGAAGATCCAGCTGTCAATGGCCTGATCCTGCGAACGTCCAACAAGCAGGGGATGGTCTTCGTCGAGCACGGCGATGTCACAACGGCGACCTTGTGCAATGGCGCCAATGGGCTGGTTCAACGACCGCGCCCCACCCTCCAGCGCCAGTCCATAGAGATTGCGGCCCGTCGACCGGCTGGGGCCACCGGCCAGCGCATTGCGCGTAAAATCCCGTAAGCGCTGGGAATATTCGAGCATGCGCAAATCCTCCGCAGGCGACACGCTGATGTGGCTGTCGGAACCGATGGCAAAGCGGCCACCAGCGCTGAGGTAGGCGGTGGCGGGAAAAACACCATCCCCCAGATTGGCCTCGGTCGTCGGGCAAAGCCCTGAAATAGCGCCAGATCTTGCAAGAACCTCGGTTTCGGCGGGGGTCATGTGGGTGGCATGAATGACCGTCCAGCGATCGGACAGCGCAAATTCCCGGAGCAGGAATTCAACCGGGCGAAGGCCGGAAAATGCAATCGAATCAGAAACTTCCTTGAGCTGCTCGGCAACATGGATGTGCACGGGCGCAGTAGCGGGAATGGCAGAGAGAACCTCGCGCAGCAAGGCGGGCGTAACCGCGCGCAGCGAATGCGGGGCAATACCAAGCTGTTGAAGCGGCTGGCTTTTTACTTGTATAGACAAGCTATCGACAATACCCAGGAACTGATCAGCATCGGTGATGAAGCGGCGCTGGGTTGCAAGCGGCGCCTGCCCGCCGAAGCCGGAATAGGCGTAAAGTGTTGGAAGTATTGTGATTCCTAGCCCGACAGTGGAGGCGGCCGCAAGGCAGCGGAGGCTCATTTCGGCGGGGTTGGCATAGGCTGTGCCGTCAGGCTGGTGATGCAGATATTGGAACTCGCCAACCGCAGAAAAACCAGCCTGGAGCATCTCGAGATACAGCTGTGCAGCCACGGCCTCCAAGTCATCTGGTTGAAGTTGCGAGGAAAAACCATACATCAGTTCACGCCAGGTCCAGAAGCTGTCAGCCCCCGGACCGGAGCGCTCGGCCAAGCCGACCATTAGCCGCTGATGCGCATGGGAATGGACGTTGGGCATGGCGGGAACCGCGATGCCGCGGATGCGTTTTGCGTTGCTGCCGTAGCCATTTTGTAGCTCCTGGATGTTGCCATCCGGGCCGACATGCACCGTAACGTCCCTGCGCCATCCATTGGCCGTGAGAATGTCGGAAAAGTGAAAATTGCCGCTTTGCATGCCAGGGACTATACTGTATATACAACCTTATACAAGAGTGTTCCGGAATGCTGCTGACCCACCTCGACGCCGCCACCATGCGTGGCGGCTATGGCCTGATCAAGGATGCGGCGATCCTGCTTGAGGATGAGCGCATTGCCTGGGTCGGGCCACGGGTCGAGGCGCCCGGAGGCGGGCGAACGGTTGCCTGCGGCGGGCGACTGGTGAGCCCGGGCCTCATCGACTGTCACACCCATCTCGTCTACGGCGGGAGCCGGGCGCATGAGTTCGAACAGCGGCTGACCGGCGTGTCCTATGCGGAAATCGCCAAGGCTGGCGGCGGTATCGCCTCCACGGTGCGGGCCACGCGCAGCCAATCCGAGGCGGAACTTCGCGCAGCGGCGCTGAAGCGGCTGGACTGCCTGCTGGCGGAAGGCGCGACGACCGTGGAGATCAAGTCCGGCTATGGCCTCGACCGCGAAACCGAAGTGAAGATGCTTTCGGTGGCGCGGGGGCTTTCCCGGGTCCGGCCCGTGGATGTAGTTACGAGCTACCTCGGCGCCCACGCCCTGCCGCCGGAGTTCAGGGACGACCGCGCCGCCTATGTCGATCTCGTCTGCAACGAGGTGATCCCGCTGGTGGCGCGGGAGAAGCTCGCGGATGCGGTGGACGCCTTCTGCGAGGGTATCGCCTTTTCCGTTGAAGAGACGCGCCGGGTCTTCGAGGCCGCAAGAGCCTGTGGCCTGCCCGTAAAGCTGCACGCCGAGCAACTCTCAAACCTCGGTGGCGCAAAGCTGGCAGCGAGTTTCGGCGCACTCTCCGTGGACCATATCGAATATCTCGACCAGAGCGGCGTTGACGCGATCGCGGGATCAGGCACTGCGGCCGTGCTGCTGCCAGGCGCCTTCTATTATCTGCGCGAGACACAGCTGCCGCCGGTGACGGCACTGCGCAAGGCCGGAGTACCCGTTGCCATCGCCACCGATCTCAACCCCGGGTCCTCGCCTGTGCATTCGCTGCTCGCCACGATGAACATGGCCTGCGTGCTGTTTGCGCTGACGCCAGAGGAGGCCTTGTTGGGCCTCACCGCCAATGCCGCAAGAGCGCTTGGCCTCAAGGACCGCGGCGTCATCGCCCCTGGCATGAAGGCGGATCTTGCGCTGTGGGACATCGAGCGGCCGGGCGAGCTTGCCTATCCGCTGGGCCTCAATCCCCTGAAGGCCGTGATCCGCAACGGCAAACTGGTGCGGGGAGACCTGTCATGAGCGAAGCACTGCCGCTCTATGCCCAGGTGAAGGATCACATCCTCGGCAACATACGCTCCGGCGCCTGGGCTCCTGGGCGGCGCGTTCCATCCGAAAACGAACTGGTGGAAAGTTTCCGAATCAGCCGCATGACGGCCAATCGCGCGCTGCGCGAACTGACGGCAGAAGGCTTCCTTGCCCGCGTACCGGGTGTTGGCACCTTCGTGCGCGAGGCACCCGCCCTGTCCAGCCTTGTGGAGCTCCGTGACATTGCCGGAGAAATCGCCCAGCGCGGCCATCGCTATTCGGCTCGCCTCATCGCCAAGGCCAGCACGGACTGCAACCCGGCGCTCGCGGAAGAGTTCGAGGACCGCACGCTGACGAGACTCCATCACCTTGTAATGGTGCATGAGGAGAATGGCGTGCCGGTGCAGCTTGAGGACCGCTACGTCAACCCGCTCGTGGTACCGGATTTTCTCGAGCGCGACTTCACCACGACCACGCCAACCGCCGTGCTGCTGGCAGCAACGCCGGTGAATGAACTCGAGCACACGGTGGAGGCCTGCCTGCCAACAGCCGAGCAGCAACGGCTGCTGGGCATCACGCCGCTGGAACCCTGCCTGGCGCTGCACCGCCGCTCCTGGAGCCAGGGCCGCGTGGCGACGGTCGTCACCCTCACCTACCCCGCCAGCCGCTATGCGCTTTACAGCCGCCACCGGACCACGGCGCGCGGCGCGCTGTCGCAATAGGCGGTGACCATGACGCGTGCATGCTTATCGATACCGGCGAAGAGACGTTCCAGCGCGATGAACGCCAGCACATCACCATGCCCGGACTTGATCCGGGAATCCTCTTCATCGCCGCACGGGAAGAAGACCCCCGGGTCGAGCCCGGGGGTGATGAGATGCGGGCCAGCGCGGCGCGCCGTTGCACACACCAACACCATCTAGCTTGAGGAGCCACGTCCATGACCACCCGCCGCGACAACAGCCGCGTCATCAAGGCCCCCACTGGCACCACGCTCTCCGCCAAGTCGTGGCTCACCGAAGCGCCGCTGCGCATGCTGATGAACAATCTCGACCCCGGCGTTGCCGAACGGCCGGAAGAACTCGTGGTCTATGGCGGCATCGGCCGGGCGGCGCGCAATTGGGAGGCCTTCGACAAGATCGTCGCCGGCCTGCGCGGGCTTGAGGCGGACGAGACGCTGCTCGTGCAGTCCGGCAAGCCGGTTGGCATTTTCCGCACCCACAAGGATGCGCCGCGCGTGCTGATCGCCAATTCCAACCTGGTCCCGCATTGGGGCACATGGGACCATTTCAACGAACTCGACAAGAAGGGACTCATGATGTACGGCCAGATGACGGCCGGCTCCTGGATCTATATCGGCACGCAAGGCATCGTGCAGGGCACTTACGAAACCTTCGCCGAGGTGGGCCGCAAGCATTATGGCGGCAATCTCAAGGGCAAGTGGTTTCTGACGGCAGGACTGGGCGGCATGGGTGGCGCGCAGCCACTGGCCGCCACCATGGCAGGCGCCTCAATGATCGCCATCGAGTGCCAGCCATCGCGCATCGAGGCGCGGTTGCGGACCCGCTATCTCGATACCACGGCCAGAACCATCGAAGACGCACTCGAAATCGTCAGCCGTGCGCACAGCGAGGGCAAGGCCGTGAGCGTCGGGCTGCTGGGCAACGCCGCCGAAATGGTGCCGGACTTCGTGCGCCGCGGCATCCGCCCCGATGCGGTGACCGACCAGACTTCGGCGCATGACCCGGTGAACGGCTATCTGCCCGCCGGCTGGACGCTTGCCGAATGGGAGGACAAGCGCGTCTCCGATCCGCAGGCCGTCAAGGCTGCCGCCATGGCCTCGATGAAGGCGCATGTGCAAGCCATGCTCGACTACTGGAAGATGGGTGTGCCAGTGCTCGACTATGGCAACAACATCCGCCAGATGGCGCTCGACATGGGGCTGAAGGATGCATTTGCCTTCCCGGGCTTCGTGCCAGCCTATATCCGGCCGCTGTTCTGCCGCGGCGTGGGGCCATTCCGATGGGCAGCACTGTCTGGCAACCCAGAGGACATCTACAAGACCGACCAGCGCGTGAAGGAGTTGATCCCGGACGACCCGCACCTTCACAACTGGCTCGACATGGCGCGCGCGCGCATCTCGTTCCAGGGCCTGCCCGCCCGCATCTGCTGGGTAGGACTCGGACAGCGCCACCGGCTGGGGCTGGCCTTCAACGAAATGGTGCGCAATGGCGAACTCGATGCACCCGTCGTGATCGGGCGCGATCATCTCGATTCAGGCTCGGTCGCCTCGCCCAACCGCGAAACGGAAGGGATGATCGATGGCTCCGACGCGGTCTCCGACTGGCCGTTGCTCAACGCGCTGCTCAACACCGCGAGCGGCGCCACCTGGGTGTCACTGCATCATGGCGGCGGCGTGGGCATCGGCTATTCCCAGCATGCAGGCATGGTGATCGTAGCAGATGGAACCGATGACGCGGCACGCCGGCTCGAGCGCGTATTGTGGAACGATCCCGGCTCCGGCGTGATGCGCCATGCCGACGCGGGCTACGAGGACGCGGTGGCCTGCGCAAAACAGCAGGGACTGAAGCTGCCCGGAATCACTATGTGAGGATATCGCAGCGGCTGCGTCAACCCGGCACGATCCGCAGAATGCTGCCATTGGGCGCCTCTTCATCGGTCAGCAGATAAAGGAAACCATCCGGACCCTGACGCACATCGCGAATGCGAGCAAAGCCATCGAACAGGCGTTCCTCGCCGGTGACCTTGTTGTCTGTCAGAACGACCCTTGACAGATGTTCCTGCACCAGTGCGCCGATGAACAGGTTGCCTTGCCAACCCGGATAACGACCTCCGGTGTAGAACACCATGCCAGAGGGCGCGATCGACGGATCCCAATAATGAACGGGCTGTTCCATGCCATCCATTGCCTTGCCCTCGCCGATGCGTGCGCCTGAATATTCGACGCCATAGGAGATGACCGGCCAGCCATAATTGCCTCCCGCCTCCGGGCGGTTCAATTCGTCGCCGCCCTTGGCGCCGTGTTCGACCGTCCACAGCTCTCCGGTCTCCGGATGGAGCGCCGCACCCTGAATATTGCGATGGCCGATCGACCAGATTTCAGGCAGCCAGCCTTCGGGTCTTGGATTGTCGGACGGCGCGTCACCGTCCGGAGTGATGCGGATGATCTTGCCGATATGTGTGCCTGGATCCTGCACAGCCTTCCTGTAACCGCGGTCGCCAGTGGTGAGAAAGACAGCGCCTGAGCGATCAAAAACCAGCCTTGCGCCAAAATGCTGGACGGTGTCGACAGCAGGCTGCTGACGGAAAATGACACGCACATCATCAAGCCGGGCCAGATCATCAGCCAGGCGGCCGCGCATCACACTGGCGCCGAAGCTATCGCCGCGCCGTTCGACGAAGGACAGGAACATCAGGCGGTTGTCAGCAAAATCGGGATGCAGGGCAATGTCGAGCAGGCCGCCCTGACCCTCGGCTGCAATGGGTGGCAGACCCACGAGCGGCGCGGAAACCTCACCGCCGGGCGAGACCACGCGCAGATCGCCCCGGCGCTCGGTGACCAGCATCGCCCCACCCGGCAGGAAGGCGAGCGACCAAGGACGGTCAAATCCCTGAGCCACGGTTTCAAGCCGCA
>NZ_JBIIDX010000047.1:0-20545 GCF_044238155.1 Aestuariivirga sp.
GGGCCGCGCAAGAGAACATTGTCGGCGCCATTGGCGATCTGTACCCGGTGATTCTCTTCGAGGATCGGCAAGCCGTCCTCCGAGGCCAGAATGAGATAGCCCTGTTCACGAAAGCCGACATCGGCGTCAGGGCCGAATTCCTGTTTCAGCGTCCTGACGGCGGCAAGGCCGAACTTCGACAGAGCTATGTTCTCAGGCGTCGAAAACTGCTGGCGGATACCGCCCAGGGAGCGAGCGGTGGCGCCAAACTGCCAGGTCGTATCACGCTCCACAATGGCAATCGAGCCGGCAAAACCAAGCCTTTTCAGGTAATGGGCGGTGGCGCTGCCAACCACGCCGCCTCCTACGATCACAACGTCAAAGGATGTCATGTGCCGGAGAATGCCGAAAGCGGCGGCGCGCCACAAGGGGCTGTGCGGCTTCGACCCATGCTCGACAGGCTTCCCTTTGGCGCAGTTCTTGCCTAGCTTCGCGACCTGATCATAACCCGGACTTGCCATGACCTTCAGAGCCAGACGCAGCATTCTCTATATGCCCGGCGCCAATGAACGCGCGCTTGAAAAGGCAAAGACACTTGATGCCGATGCCCTGATACTCGATCTCGAGGACTCGGTTGCGCCAGATGCAAAGCATGATGCGCGCTCCAAGGTGGCGGCGGCAGTCAGGGCGGGTGGCTATGGCCATCGTGAGCTGGTGATCCGCATCAACGGACTTGATACACCCTGGGGGGTCGATGATCTGAGGATGGCAGCCGACACTGGCCCGCATGCCATCCTTGTGCCAAAGGTGGCGCGGCCCGGCGATATCGTGAATGTGTCTCGCATCCATGCTGGCATGGGCGGGGCGCCAGAGACGCGCATGTGGGCGATGATGGAGACGCCAATGGCGATCTTCAATGTGCGTGAAATCGCCTCCGTGCACCAGGTGGCGCGGCTGTCCTGCCTGGTGCTGGGCACAAATGATCTGCTGAAGGAATCGAGGGCGCTCGCCACTGGCGGGCGATTTGCCATTCTTCCCTGGCTGTCGGTAACGCTGCTCGCAGCCCGGGCCTATGGGCTTGATGTGATCGACGGGGTCTACAATGATTTCCGCGATGAGGCGGGCTTCCGCGCCGAATGCGAACAGGGCCGGGCGCTCGGCATGGATGGCAAGACATTGATCCACCCTGGCCAGATTGCCGTGTGCAACGAGCTCTTTTCACCTGCGCCCGACGAGGTAGACTGGTCACGCAAGATCATCGCCGCCTTTGCGCTGCCCGAGAACAAGGCGAAGGGCGTGATCACACTGGAGGGCAAGATGGTGGAACGCCTGCATCTGACGATGGCCGAGCGTGTGTCTGCGATTGCGCGTGAGATTGCCAGACCATGAAGACAAATCCTGGCAATTTCTTTGAAGACTTCCGGCTGGGCCAGATCATCCACCATGCCACGCCACGCACGCTGACGAGCGGTGACCAGGCCTTGTATACGGCACTGTATGGACCCCGCTTTGCCGTACAATCCGCCGATACGTTTGCGCAGGCGGTGGGCTATCCTGCCGCACCGGTCGACGATCTGCTGGTCTTTCACATCGTCTTCGGCAAGACGGTTCCTGATATTTCGCTCAACGCAGTGGCCAATCTTGGCTATGCCGCATGCCGGTTCCTGAGACCCGTCTATCCGGGCGATACGCTCGCAACGGTTTCAGAAGTGATCGGATTGAAAGAGAACTCCAATCGCAAGACAGGCACCGTCTATGTCCGCTCAGTTGGCAGAAACCAGCGTGGTGAAGAGGTCTTGTCCTATGTCCGCTGGGTCATGGTGCGAAAGCGTGACGAGACCGCACCTGCATCCGAGCCCAGAGTGCCGCAGCTGGAAGCCACTGTTGCGCCAGCCGAACTGGGCTCGGGCTGTCCGCTGATTGATCCGACTGGCTGGGAGGACCGGCTTTCAGGCTCGGCTTTCCGCTTCTCGAGTTTCACCGCGGGCGAAAAGATCGACCACGTCGACGGCATGACCGTCGAGGAAGCCGAGCATCAACTGGCTACGCGTCTTTACCAGAATACCGCCAAGGTGCATTTCAACCAGCATTCGGAGGCTGAAGGGCGCTTCGGCCGCCGCCTGATCTATGGCGGTCACGTCATCTCGCTGGCCCGGGCACTCAGCTTCAATGGCCTTGCGAATGCCTTCCATATCGCCGCAATCAATGGCGGACGGCATGTGGCGCCCCTGTTTGCCGGAGGAACGGTCTATGCGTGGTCGGAAATTCTTGAGACGGCAGGCCTTCCCGGACGCAACGATGTTGGCGCGCTTCGAATCCTGACGCGCGCTACCCGTGATATTCCGTGTACGGATTTTCCGACCATGGACGGTACGGCAGACAAGCCGGGCGTAATTCTCGAGCTTGACTACTGGGCACTCATCGTGCGCTAGCACCGCGCGCCGCTGATTGCTCGGCAGCCGTTGCCTTCCTGCCCGATCAGATGCGCTAAAGCATCAGCCGGCGCTCCACCACAGGAAATTGCCGCGCCATACTGGCGACCGGATGGCGGTCACGCCGGGGAAGCGAGATGGATTGCGGACGGCCAGTGCGCGCTGATTCCTCGATGGCGCGCATGATGGCAACATCGGCCAGCCCATCGCCGCCATCAGGCTCCGGCTTATGGCCTTTGAGGATGCAATCAGAAAAATAGGCCGCCTGGCCACTGAACTGGTCATATTGAGGGAAGACTTTCTCAACCGTCGTGCCACCACGCGTGATCGCAAGTTTGATGGCGCAATCCAGCCGGAATCCTGGCGAGACCTCGATCTGTCCCTCGGTGCCGACGACGCGGTACTGGTCAACGTCATCACCGCCAAAACTTGCAACGAAATGACCAAGCCGGCCTTCGGGGAAGCGCAATGTGGCAGATACCGTTTCTTCGACCTCGATAAATCGTGGATCGTCAGGCGGACTCGCAATGGCAGCGATGGCCTCGACTGGTTCGTCACCGAACAGGTGGCGGACTGCGTTGACGCAATAAACCCCGATATCCTGCAGGGGACCACCCCAGTGCTCTGCCTTGAGACGGTGGTTTCCTGACTTCACCGGGAAGGAAAACACCGAACTGAACAGGCGCGGGTCGCCAATTTCGCCACGACGGATGATGTCGATGGCCTCGATGGTGCAGGGTTCGCTGTGCAAGCGATAGGCGGTCATCAGCAGCACGCCCGCGGCATCAGCTGCGCGGATCATCGCTTCGCATTCCGCAACGCTGACCGCCAGTGGCTTTTCCACCAACGCATGTATGCCAGCCTTGGCGGCACGTATGGTGTAGTCAGCATGCATGGAGTTGGGAAGCGCAATATAGACAGCATCAACCTGCCCGCTGTTCAGCATGTCTTCATACTGCTCATAGCCATAGATGTGCTCAATGCCATAGAACTGAGCCAGCTTTTCGGCATTCCGGCGATTGCCGGATACGATGGCCGTCATCTCGGAGTTTCCGGTCTGAGGAATGCCCGGCATGAAGGCGATCTGCGAAATCCAGCCTGTGCCAACGACAGCATAGCGCACTTTCTTCATCGGTCAGTCTCCCTGCAGCGTGGCGCGGAGCCTAGACCAATCAGGCTACGGGCGTCCACTGCACCTGATCGATATGGGTGGCGCCAGCGGCCAGCATGACCAGCCGGTCGAGCCCCAGTGCGACCCCGGCGGCTGGCGGCATCATGGCAAGGGCCGCCAGCAACTCCTCGTCAAGCGGATATCGCTCGCCATAAACGCGCTCCTTGACCTCCATCTCTGCCAGGAAGCGACGGCGTTGCTCTGCGGCATCGGTCAGTTCGCCAAAGCCATTTGCGAGTTCCACGCCGCAGGCATAGAGTTCAAAACGCTCGGCAAGCCGGGGGTCGGATGGAACGCGCCTCGCAAGTGCGGCCTCCACCGCCGGATAGTGGTCAACGATCGTGAGCGCACCATTGCCGAGTTGCGGTTCTACCCTCTCTGACAGGATACGGCTGAAAATGTCAGACCATGACTCATCGGGTTGAAACGCCACCGGAGACAGGCGTGCCAGCGCGTCTCGATCTGCTGTTCCATCGGCGGCAAGCGTTGCCAGCAGATCAATGCCAGCATGCGCCCTGAAGGCGTCTGATATGTCAAGGTGCCGGACTTCGGCTCCCGGCTCGCATTCACGGCCGCGCCATCTGAACAGGGTAGTACCCGCGACCTCTGCCGCCAGCCGTGTCAGTTCAAGGGTGTCAGCAATGACGCGGTGGTAATCCTCGTTGGCTCGATACCATTCGAGCATGGTAAACTCAGGCGAATGGGTGGGCGTGCGCTCTCGGTTGCGCCAAACGTGGCCGAGGCTGAAAATCCGGGTTTCACCGGCAGCCAGCAGCTTCTTGCAGGCAAACTCCGGTGAGGTATGCAGATAGCGCAATTGCCGCGAACCGTCTGGCTGGACGAGATCGGTGGCAAAGCCATGCAAATGCGCCTCGTTGCCTGGTGAGATGGCAAGCGCGGCACAATCCACCTCGAGAAATCCGCGGTCTGCAAACCACCCCCGGATGGCCGCAACAATCCGGTTGCGCACCAAGAGGAAGGGTCTCCGGTCAGCGTGGCGCGCGGGCGAGAACCAGTGGGATGGGCGTGGGTCCAAGGCCTGCGCCTCCTGGGGGGTTGGCTTCTGGAATGACCGCTGCTAATACCGCGGCCAATTCAAACGGGCAAATTTTCAGGAAGCAGGAACTCACGTGGTCAAGGTTATCGCAAGTGGCGTCCGAAAGGGCAATGTCATCGAACATGAGGACGGCAAGCTCTATGTCGTCCTCAAGGCAGAATCCATGCACCCCGGAAAGGGCACGCCGACCACCACCATCGACATGCGCCGCATCTCGGATGGCGTCAAGACCGTGGTACGTTATAAGACAACAGATTCAGTCGAGCGTGCGTTCGTTGAAACCATTACCCATTCCTACCTCTATCAGGATGGTGACAACTACGTGTTCATGAACCCGGAAAACTTTGAGCAGATCAATGTTTCAGGCGACATGCTTGGCGAGTCCGCTCCCTTCCTTCAGGAGGGCATGGAATGTCAGATCGCATTGTTCAATGGCTCGCCAATCTCGATCGAACTGCCGCAGCGCGTAACGCTTGAAATCGTCGAGACGGAACCTGCCATCAAGAACCAGACAGCCTCGTCATCCTTCAAGCCGGCTGTCCTGTCGAATGGTGTACGCACGATGGTTCCGCCGCATATTGTCTCGGGCACGCGCATCGTGGTGTCGACCGAGGACGGCTCCTACGTCGAGCGCGCCAAGGACTGAGGTTCCTTTCTGAAGATCACGAAAGCGCTCTGGCCATGACGCTGGCGAGGCGGCGTGTGAATCCTGCGGGATCTGGCACTGGCTCTCCCTCGATGATGAAGCCTTGATCGAGCAGAAGCTGCGCGGAGTCCACGATGGCCGCCGCTCCCTTGGCCTTAACCTCGGCGCCCAGCGCCTGGATGAGTGGGTGTGATGGATTGATTTCGAGGATCGGCGCCGAAATGGAGATCCCCGACTCCTTCTGCCGGGCCAGAAGTTTTTCAAGCGTACGATCCATCGTGCTGTCATTTACCAGGCAGACGGCACTTTCAGTGAGCCGCTGTGACGGGCGTACGTCTTTCACCTTGCCCTCAAGCGCCTGTTTCAGGGCCGCCACCAGAATGGCGGTCTGCGGCTCATCGACCGCTTGGGCTGCAGTATCATCCTTGCGCTTGATGAGATCGAGATCTGCCGCGCCCTGGGTGACGGACTTGAACGGCTTGCCATCATAGCCCAGCGCAGAGCGCACCCAGAATGAATCGACGGGGTCGGTGAGCAGCAGCACCTCCACGTCCCGTGCCCGATAGCCTTCAAGCTGCGGAGAGGCCTGGGCCTTGGTCACATCTTCCGCGGTCAGATAGAAGATTGCGGTCTGGTTTTCCCGGAGCCGGGCAACATAGTCCTTGAGGGTCACGGAATCGCCTGACGTGGTGCGGAAACGGACGATTTCATAGAGCTGATCACGCCGCTCGAGATCTTCATAGAGACCTTCCTTGAGGACTGGCCCGAACACGTCCCAGACCTTGCGAAACGCATCCTCATCCGTTTCGGCCAGTTTCTTCAGCTCAGCCAGAACCTTGTTGGTGACAGCCTTGCGGATGGCCGCCACCTGCGGATTGTTCTGCAGCATCTCGCGCGAGATATTGAGCGGCATGTCCTCGGAATCGATGATGCCACGAACAAATCGCAGGTAAGGAGGAAGAATCTCTACATCATCGGCGATGTAGACGCGTCTCACATAGAGCTTCTGGCGGCTGCGCCGCTCTGGGTCGTAGAGGTCAAAGGGCCGTTCTCCCGGCACATAGAGCAGAACAGTGTACTCGTTGCGTCCTTCAGCGCGGTAGTGAAGGGTCACGGCCGGATCGGAATAGCTTCCAGAGAGGTGGCCGAAGAACTCCTTGTGCTGTTCGGGGGTGATATCAGATTTTGGCCGTGTCCAGATGGCGTTGGCCGTGTTGATCTGCCGCGCGGTCTCACTGGCTACGGTCAGCATGATCGGATGAGCGATGTGATCAGAGTAGGTGCGAACCACGGACTCGATCTTCCAGTCCTCAAGGAACTCCTGGGCATCCTCCCGAAGATGCAGGGTTATGGATGTGCCGCGTGGCGTGGTGGCAGCAGCAGGCGCGAGCGTGAAGCGTCCAGCTCCATCGGAAGACCAGGTGAATGCATCCGTCGATCCCGCACGGCGCGACGTCACGTCGACCCGCGATGCAACGATGAAGGCGGAGTAGAAGCCAATGCCAAACTGACCGATGAGATGGACATCACCCTTGCGTGCCTTTGCCTGCTCGACAAAGGCCTGGGTGCCGGACTTGGCGATGGTCCCGAGATTTTCCGACAGCTCGAGTTCACTCATGCCGATGCCGGTATCGGTGATGGTGAGGGTCCTGGCCTGCTTGTCAGGCGTGATGGTGATGGTGAGATCCGAACTGCCGCTCAGCAGCGCTGGATTCTCGATCGCCTCGTAGCGTAGCTTGTCCAGGGCGTCGGCTGCGTTCGAGATCAGCTCGCGCAGAAATACGTCACGGTCGGAATAGACCGAATGAACCATGAGGTGCAGGAGCTTGGCGACCTCTGCCTGAAACGGATGGGACGTTGCCCCGGTTCTCAGTGTGGAATCGGCAGCTGCCGGTGCGTCATTTGCCATGGTACCCTCTTCACAGGCTGGTGATGGACTTCGACCGGGCATATCGGGTGCAGGGGCCAATGGGTCAAGAGGAGAAAAAACGGCCGGAACCCTGGGGTTCCGGCCGCAAAACACAATGGACGCTGCTCACTCACATACGCGTCAAAGGCGGATAAGGTGGCCCGGCCCGACTCAAAGGCGCCGGTTGGGGGGCTGGGGGGCTGGGATAACCGGAACCCGAATTCAGCCGGACCACCAATGATTGACTCAATAGTTCGGGAGCTTGGCGGCAGCTTGATGTAAATGCGGCGGAAACAAGATTTGGCGTGAGTGGCTTCTTGCCAAGCGCCGCGCGCCGGTCCATCCTCCGGCCATCGTCATGCGAGCGTCATGACGGTGAAGGACGGGCAGTTGGACAAGACGGACGACATCATTCCCCTGCGTGGCTGGCAATCCGGCACACAGCCGGCGCAGGTGGCCTTCGACCGAAAAGAACTCCAGACAATCCTTGGGTTTTATGGCAGCAAGGTCGCCGAAGGCGAGTGGCGTGACTATGCCATGGACTTCAGCCGCGACCGGGCGGTGTTTTCGGTATTCCGACGGGCATCAGAACTGCCACTCTACCGGATCATCAAGGACCCCGGCCTGGCACGACGGCAGGGAATGTATTCCGTGATTGCGCAAGGCGGCCTCGTGCTGAAGCGCGGGCATGACCTGCCTGCCGTGCTGCGCGTCCTCGCCAGGACTCCAAGGCTTTCAAGCGTGTAAGCCCATCAGGCAACAAAAAACCCCGGCCCTCAAGGACCGGGGTTTGAAGCACAGGGAGATCCGGATCACTCCTGGCGCATGATGCCCAGAATGTTCAGGATATGAATGAACAGCGTGATGAAGCTGCCATAGAGCATGAAGGCGCCGAAGATCGACTTGCCGCGCGCAACACCGGGCGCATCTCCCTCAACGTACATCTCCTTGATCAGCTGTGTCTCGTAGGCCGTGACGCCGGCGAACAGCAGAACCACAACAACCGAGGAGATCAGCGACATCATGGTCGACTGGACAAAGAACGCATTGACCAACATGGCGATGATGATGCCGATCGACGCCATCATGAAGAACGTGCCGAAGCCCGACAGATCACGCTTGGTGACATAGCCCGCGAGGCTGGTGGCGCCAAAGGTGACGGCCGTGATCAGGAAGGCCTGAACCACCATGCCGGAGTCAACCGCCAGGTAAGTGCCAACCATGGGAGCGATCGCAAGGCCCCAAAGAGCCACGTAGCCCCAATAGGCACCCTGCGCGACCGCACTGTTACCCGACATCACCAGGCGCGGGGCGAAAAAGCCCATGCCGAGAATGGCGATGAAGAACACCCATTTCAGCGAGTCGACGGCCGCCATTGCGGCCGGGCTGGCAGCGACCGCCATGGTGATGATCGCCGTAACCGCAACGCCGAGCGCCATGTAGTTGTAAACGCCCAACATATAGGAGCGAAGACCTTGGTCGATCTCCGCCCGGGTCTGGCTCCGAATCTGAGTCTGAAAGCGAGTTTCGGCCATTTTGCTCCTCCAAAGAACCGTTGCCGGGAATATGGGAAATCCACCCCGAATGATCAAGTTACAGGAAATTTAGGAAAACCGCACGCCCCCTCAAGCGGTGGCGGCGAGTTGATCCATCTTGCGGGCAAGAACCATATCCTTTTCGGTGACACCGCCAGCCGAATGGGTCGACAACGTGACCTCCACGCGGCCATAGACATTCAACCATTCCGGGTGATGGTCCGTCTTTTCCGCAAACAGCGCCACCCGGCTCATAAAACCCCAGGCCTGCGAAAAGGACTGGAACTGGAAGGTCTTGGTGATCGCGTCTCTGCCCTTGGCCTCCGACCAGCCGCGCAACTCATGCAGTGCTTTCGCCCGCTCCACCCCGACCAATGGTTTGTCTGTCATAAACCTGCCTGCAGCTGATAGAATTCTTCCACCGCGTAAGGACCACCCCCACGTGACGGCCGCGACGAGAAGAGCACGAAGCGATCTACGTCGAACGGCCTGCTCCTGTAGAGACTATGCGAGGCGAGGAAGCCATGCAAGGACCGCAATTCCGGATCCTTGAGGCGAGCCAGCGTCACATGGGGCGCGAACTTGCGTGATTCCGGCGGCAGACCCAGTAGCTGGCAGATCCGCTCATGGGTAAACTGCAACCGCCTGAGATCAGCGCTCTCCTCGACTGCCGCGAACAGCGCATGCGGCTTGTTGCCGCCGAATACCCCGCATCCCGCAAGCTGCAACCGGAAGGGTCTTGCCGCAACCCCCTCCAGTTCGAGGCTGATCTCGCGAGCCAGAGCGTCGTCGATGTCGCCGATGAAGCGCAGCGTGATGTGGTAGGAATCACGATGAATCCAGCGCGCCCCGCTCACACCGCCCTGCATCAGAAACAGGTCGAAGGCCACATCCTCCGGAATTTCCAGACCGGTGAATAGTCGTGGCATGGCGAACCTCCTGCGCCGAGAAACAACACGTTCGAGACCAAGGCTAACGTGATTCCGGTCAGGTCCAAGGGCTATTTTGCGGCGATCCGGGCCAGCAGAGCTTCGACGCTGGGCAGGATTCGGGCAACGATCACATCCACCCCTGCAGGGTTGGGATGCATCCCATCTGCCTGATTCAGCCTGGGATCAGCTGCAACGCCATCCAGAAAGAAAGGATAGAGCAGGACGCGGTGTTTTTCAGCCAACCTGACATACATGCCGTCGAACTGGGCCTGATATTCGGGGCCGAGATTGGGGGGTGCGCGCATGCCGGCCAGCAGTACCGCAACGCGCTTTTCGGCCAGCGCCGCAAGGATCCTGTCCAGCGCCTGCTCCGCCTGCGGCACAGGCAGGCCACGCAGCGCATCATTGGCGCCAAACTCCACGATTGCAGCGTCGACAGCACCGGATAGAGCCCAATCCAGACGCGAAGCACCATCCAAGGCCGTATCGCCGGATATGCCCGCATTGATCACTTTCACGTCATGACCAGCGGCCCTGAGCGCCGCCTCCAGCTTCACCGGAAAGGCATCCGAGGGCTGCAAACCGTAGCCCGCGGTCAGACTGTCGCCCAGCGCAAGAAGCGTGACTGTCTTAGCGGAAACGGGCGACATCATCAGGCACAGTCCGGTGAGGAACACGAGAATTTTCATGACCTCCGTCACTTAAGCGCCACTGTTGCCCGGTTCAAGCATCCATTCCTCGACAACCAGCGTATGACCTCCCATGTTTGATCCGATGCGCAACACGGCCGTCTTCCTCAAGGATGTTCACCTCACCCTGCCAAGCCGGGCCGGGAATGTGGACATTCTGCGCGGTGTCGATTTGACCGTGCTGCCTGGCGAGGCCCTGGGAATTGTCGGCCCTTCGGGGTCCGGCAAGACAACTCTTCTGATGGTGATCGCAGGCCTCGAGCGGGCCAGCCGTGGCGAGGTCGTTGTGGCTGGCCAGCAACTTGCCGACAAGAGCGAAGATGATCTGGCCGCCTTTCGGCGCGACAACGTTGGCATCGTGTTTCAGTCCTTTCACCTGATTCCGACGATGACCGCACTCGAGAATGTGGCGGTTCCGCTTGAATTCCGCGGCGCGCAGGATGCCATGGGCGTAGCCCAGGACAAGCTGGTCCGCGTCGGGCTTGGTCACAGGCTTGACCACTATCCCGGCCAGCTTTCCGGCGGCGAGCAGCAGCGGGTGGCGATTGCCCGGGCACTGGCCTCGGGGGCACGCATCATCATCGCCGATGAACCGACCGGCAACCTTGACCATGTGACCGGAGACCAGATCATCCGCCTGCTGTTCGACCTCAAGAACCAGGATGGTGCATCGCTGCTGCTGGTCACCCACGATCGCTCTCTCGCACAGCGCTGCGACCGGATCGCAGAAGTACTTGACGGACGCATCGTGGCCGGAGCCACGCCGTGAACCCTTCGCTCTGGCTGCGGTTCGCAGCACGTGACCTGCGCTCTGGCCTGCAGGGGTTCTGGATCTTCCTCACCTGCCTCGCTCTCGGCACCGCCACCATCGCCATCGTCGGTTCGCTCTCGGCTGCCATGCAGCGCGGGCTCGACGAGCAGGGCCAGCCACTGCTCGGCGGCGACCTCGAGTTTGCGCTGGTGCACCGAGAAACAACCGACGCAGAGCTGCAGTTCATCAAGTCCCGCGGCGAGGTGAGCAAGGTCGCCACGGTGCGGGGCATGGCGCTGGCAGGGGACAACACCACACTGGTTGAGGTAAAGTCGATTGATGACCTCTATCCGCTCTATGGTGACGTCAGGCTTCAGGGCGGGTTGAACCTTCCGGAAGCCATTGCCACAAAAAACGGCTTGCCGGGAGCAGTTGCCGACCCGCTGTTGATGGGCAGGCTCGGCATAAAGCCAGGCGACCGCATCCGGCTTGGGTCGATCGAGATTGAAATTCGCGGGCTGATCGAAAACGAACCCGACCGACTGTCCGATGGCATCGTCCTTGGCCCGCGCCTTCTGCTGACGGAAGACACGCTCCGCCAGACTGGCATCGTGCAGCCGGGAAGCCTGATCACCTGGCGCTACCGGGTCAAGCTGCCCGATACATCACAAGCCGGTGTGAAGGCCGTGGAAGATGCGGCCGAGCAGAATTTCAAGGATGCCGGCTGGCGCATCCGCACCCGCAACAATGCCGCCGCAGGCGCAGACGGATTCATCGAGCGGCTTGGCTATTTTCTGACGCTGGTCGGCCTTGCATCCCTGATCGTTGGTGGGGCTGGGATTGCCAATGCGGTGCAGGCCTTCGTTGTGCGGAAGATGGGCGCCATCGCCACGCTCAAGTGTCTCGGGGCCTCCTCGCGAGATGTGATGGGCATCTATCTGACCGAGGTGCTGCTGGTAGCCCTTCTTGCCATCGCACTGGGACTGGGAGCCGGGGCCATGGCACCGGCACTCATCAAGCTTGCCTTCGGCGCGATGCTGCCACTGCCCGTGTCGGCACGTGTTGAGACCTTGCCACTGCTCTTTGCCGGTGCCCTTGGTCTTCTCACCACGATAGCCTTCGCGCTCTGGCCGCTGGCTCATACGCGGCGGGTTGCAGCCTCTGCATTGTTCCGCTCGCGCATCGTGGCAGTGCATGGCTGGCCCACGCCTGGGGAATTGGCGGCAATCGCCACGGCGCTCGGGTTGATTGCTGCACTCACCTTCATCAGTTTTGAAAACACCCGGGTCACGGCATGGTTTCTTGGCGGATTGATCCTCAGCTTCGTGGTTCTGCTGGCGCTGGCCCGGCTGATCGTAGCTGGCGCCAAACGCCTGCCCCGGAGCCGCTCTGCAATCTGGCGATATGCAATCGGCAACATCCACAGACCAGGATCAGCTGCGGCTTCCGTCATTCTTGCTCTTGGTCTCGGCCTTACCCTGTTCGTGACACTGGCACTCACCGACCGCAGCATTTCCTCAGAACTGCGCTCCGGGCTGCCAGACAAGGCGCCAGCATTCTTTTTCCTCGACGTGCGCAACAATGAACTTCAGGAGTTCAAGGCTGCGGTTGAGAAGGAACCCGGCGTCACCCATGTCAATAATTCACCCATGCTGCGCGGCCGCATGGTGGCGGTGAAGGGTGTTCCCGCCGAACAGGTCAAGGCCTCGGCAGACTCGAATTGGGCGTTGCGTGGCGACCGCGGCCTTACCTATGCCCCGACACTGCCCGAGGGCTCCAAGCTTGTCGAAGGCGAGTGGTGGCCTGCCGACTATGACGGCCCTCCATTGGTTTCGATGGTGGACGAGATTGCACAGGGCATTGGAGTTGGAATTGGTGATGACATCACCGTCAATGTGCTGGGCCGGGAAATCACCGCCAAGGTTGCCAACCTGCGCAGCGTCAACTGGCGCAGCCTGGGTATCAATTTCGTGATGGTTTTCTCGCCAAATACACTCAAGGGCGCTCCACAC
This sequence comes from Aestuariivirga sp., assembly GCF_044238155.1. Lineage (GTDB taxonomy): Bacteria > Pseudomonadota > Alphaproteobacteria > Rhizobiales > Aestuariivirgaceae > Aestuariivirga. Next base: position 13,114 of record NZ_JBIIDX010000047.1, read on the forward strand.
AGCCACATCGTGACCGTGGAGATGAATGGCGGCGACGAGGCGCAGTTGCTGAACCATATGGCTCGGGCCTATCCGTCGGTCACGGCGGTGCGGGTCAAAGATGCACTGAATCTGGTGAGCACTCTGTTGGGACAGATGCTGACGGCAATTCGTGGTGCAAATGTTCTGACGCTGCTTACCGGCGTGCTGGTTCTCGCGGGAGCGCTTGCCGCAGGCCTGTCCGAACGGTTGTATGAAGCCGTCGTCCTCAAGACCTATGGCGCCTCAAAGCGGCAGCTGATGTCAGCTTTCGTCATCGAGTATGCTGCACTCGGGCTGGCCGCGGCTGCCTTCGGCCTGGTGGTCGGCTCCGCCGCCTCCTGGTTCCTGGCGCGTTTCATTCTTGAAATGCCGTGGAGCTTCTCGCTGCCCACTGCAGTGCTGACGGCGCTGCTGGCGATGGTCGTGACGGTAACGGCCGGCCTCGCCGTCACCTGGCGGGCCCTTTCCGCCAAACCCGCACCATTTCTCAGAAACGAGTAGCAATCCCCGGAAAGGCGGGTTAGGCAAGACGAATGGTCGTTCTCAATCGCATATACACACGCACCGGCGATGCCGGTGACACCGCGCTCGGTACGGGCGAACGGGTCTCGAAGGCCCATCTTCGCATCCAGGCCTATGGCACGGTCGACGAAACCAACGCAACGCTCGGCGTGGTTCGCCTGCACACGAGCGGGTCCGAACTCCAGAAGCTTGACCAGATGCTTGGGCGGATCCAGAACGAACTGTTCGATCTGGGCGCCGACCTCTGCGTTCCCGATACCGGCAAGGACCTTGGCTACGAACCGTTGCGCATCCTGCCGAAGCAGTATGAGCGGATCGAGGCCGAAATCGATGAGCTGAACACAGAATTGACGCCACTGCGCTCCTTTGTGCTGCCGGGCGGACACCCGGCGGCAGCACATCTGCATATTTCGCGCACCATCTGCCGACGTGCCGAACGGCTGATCGTCGAGCTTGCAGCACAGCCAGGAGAACATGTCAGCGACGGCGCGGTCGCCTACGTGAACCGGCTTTCGGATTTCTTTTTTGTGGCCAGCCGCTGGGCCAATGCCGTATCCGGAGCGGGGGATGTGCTGTGGGTGCCGGGAAAGACCCGGCAGACGTGACCCGATGTTCGTTCCCCTTCACGATTCCACCCCGCTGAAGGTCATCCGATTCCAGGCAATCACGATTACAATCATCTTGCTCAACGTGGTGATGTTCCTCACCACCGGCGCATTCACCTCAGAGGCAGTCCTGACAGTGATTGCAGCAGGATGGGGCGTTGTGCCCGGCGAACTCACCCATCTCGCGCCACCCGTTCTCAACTACGACCCGGTCGCCGAACCGGTGACCCTTCTGACCTATCAGTTCCTTCATGCCGACTGGTGGCACCTCGCCTCCAACATGCTTTTTCTGTTCATCTTCGCGGACAATGTGGAGGATGCCTATGGGCATGCATCCTTCGCCCTCCTGTATTTGACAGCAGGGGTCGTTGCGGCGCTTCTCTACGTGCTTCTCGCACCCCGCTCGGACATGCCGCTGGTCGGAGCCTCAGGGGCTGTATCCGGCGTGCTGGGGGCCTATGCCGTTCTGTTTCCAAAGGCTCGGGTGTGGGTGCTGCTTTTCCTCAAGCTTCCAATACGCATCGGGGCCGTCTGGGTGCTGGGCGGATGGTTTGTTCTACAGCTCGCGTCCTGGTGGGCCGACCGCAACAATCCTGAGGCAGGCATTGCCTGGGGCGCCCATGTCGGCGGCTTCATCACCGGTGCGGCACTCACATTCGGTCTGCGCCGCCGCCTGTGGCAACGCCTCAATCCCTGACCGGCAACCCCAGCAGCCGCGGGAAAGCGTCGCATTCGGCCAGCAAATGGCGCTCGCGGAATTGACTTGGGGGTATCTGCTCACTAGGGTCCGGCCACTTTTCAAGACCGCCATATCGAGGAATGCAATGAAAGTCCTGGTCGCTGTGAAGCGGGTCGTTGACTACAACGTCAAGATTCGTGTGAAGGCCGACGGTTCGGGTGTCGAACTGGCCAATGTGAAGATGTCGATGAACCCCTTCGACGAGATCGGCGTCGAGGAGGCAGTGCGCCTCAAGGAAGCCGGCAAGGCGACGGAGGTGGTTGCGGTGTCGATCGGACCGGCGCAGGCGCAGGAGACGCTGCGCACGGCACTGGCCATGGGTGCTGACCGGGCGATCCTCGTCAAGACCGATGATCTGGTCGAGCCGCTGGCGGTTGCCAAGATCCTGAAGGGCGTGGTCGAGGCCGAAAAGCCGGAGATCGTGATCCTCGGCAAGCAGGCGATCGATGACGACTGCAACCAGACCGGCCAGATGCTGGCAGCCCTCCTCGGCTGGCCACAGGCCACCTTCACCTCGAAGCTTGAGCCGGGCTCGGGCGAGGCGCAGATCACGCGTGAAATCGACGGCGGACTGCAGATGCTGAAGGTGAAGCTGCCCGCCGTGGTCACCACCGACCTCCGCCTCAACCAGCCACGCTATGCGTCCCTTCCCAACATCATGAAGGCCAAGAAGAAGCCGCTGGACGAGAAGATGCCTGCCGATTATGGCGCCAGCACCGCGCCGCGCCTCAAGGTTCTGAAGACCGAGGAGCCGCCGAAGCGTCTGGCTGGCATAAAGGTGAAGAGCCCGGCCGAACTTGTCGCCAAACTCAAGGAAGCAGGAGCAATCTGATGGCTGTCCTCCTCATCGCCGAACACGACAACAATTCCCTGAAGGATGCCACCCACAAGGCGCTGACCGCTGCCGCTCAGATGGGCGGCGACGTTCATGTGCTGGTGGCGGGCAGCAATGCCTCCGGCGCCGCCGCTCAGGCCGCGAAGCTGAGCAACGTGAAGAAGGTGCTGCACGCCGACAGCGCCTCGCTCGAGCGGCCCCTCGCCGAGCCGATGGCAGCCCTCATCGTGTCGCTGGCCCCTGCCTACGACCACATCGTCTCGCCTGCCACCGGCAATGGCAAGAACTTCATGCCACGCGTTGCAGCGCTCCTCGATGTGATGCAGGTCTCCGACATCGCGGAGGTGAAGTCGCCCGACACCTTCGTGCGCCTGATCTATGCCGGCAACGCAGTCCAGACGGTGCAGTCGACCGACCCCAAGAAGGTCATCACGGTGCGTACCGCCTCCTTCCCTGCAACAGGCGAAGGCGGTTCGGCAGAGATCGCCAAGGTCAATGCCGCGGCTGACCCGGGCATCTCCTCCTACCAGGGCGAGAACCTGTCGAAGTCAGACCGGCCTGAGCTCACATCGGCCAAGATCGTCGTGTCCGGCGGCCGTGGCATGCAGAACGGCGACAACTTCAAGCTGCTCGAGTCGGTGGCCTCCAAGCTCAATGCGGCCGTCGGCGCCTCGCGCGCCGCGGTCGATGCGGGCTATGTGCCGAACGACTACCAGGTCGGCCAGACCGGCAAGGTGGTGGCTCCCGATCTCTACGTCGCGGTTGGCATCTCGGGCGCCATCCAGCACCTGGCCGGCATGAAGGACTCGAAGATCATCGTCGCCATCAACAAGGACGAGGAAGCCCCGATCTTCCAGGTGGCAGACTACGGCCTCGTGGCCGACCTGTTCACCGCCGTGCCGGAATTTGACGCGGAACTCGCCAAGCTCGGCAAGTAAGGGCCCGAAACGACCATCGGCACAGACGGGCGGCCACGGCTGCCCCCGCGCCTGGCAATCAGCTTGCCGTTTCGTGAAAAACCGGCCAGAGCGGTTAACGACGGTTCGCGCCGGTGCGGCCAGCCGGAGAAACCAAGTCATTGCTGCGACTGCGAAACGCTCTTGCTACCGCCATGGGGCCGATATAGGCTCACGCATCTTTTGGATTCAGGCACCTGGTTCACATGCAGATCAAGAAAGTCGGCGTCATCGGCGCCGGGCAGATGGGAAATGGCATTGCGCATGTCTGCGCGGTGGCTGGTTATGATGTGGGCCTGTTCGACGTTGCGAAGGACCGGATCCAGGCCGGCCTTGCCACGATCAACGGCAACCTCGCCCGTCAGGTGCGCGCGGGCAAGTTGTCAGAGGCTGATCGTGATTCAGCGCTCTCGCGCATCCAGGCAGTGCCGTCTTATGAGGGTTTTGCCGATTATGACCTGGTGATTGAGAGCGCCACCGAGGATGAACAGGTCAAGCGCAAGATCTATCAGTCACTGTGCCCGCATCTGAAGGCGGAATGCCTCGTCGGGTCCAATACTTCGTCGATCTCGATCACTCGCCTCGCTGCGGCCACGGACCGGCCAGAGAAGTTCATGGGCATCCACTTCATGAACCCAGTGCCGGTGATGGAACTGGTCGAACTCATTCGCGGGATTGCAACGGACGAACACACATTCTCAGTAGCACGTGAATTCGCTGCCTCGCTCAAGAAGACCATCGCAGTATCGGAAGATTTTCCGGCCTTCATCGTCAACCGTATCCTGCTGCCCATGATCAATGAGGCAATCTATACGCTGTATGAGGGCGTGGGCGGTGTTGAGGCAATTGATACGGCAATGAAGCTGGGAGCGCGCCACCCCATGGGCCCTCTCGAACTTGCAGACTTCATCGGACTCGATACCTGCCTCTCTGTTATGCAGGTGCTGCATGACGGACTGGCGGACTCGAAATACCGCCCCTGCCCTTTGCTGGTAAAATATGTCGAGGCCGGCTGGCTCGGCCGCAAGACCAACCGCGGCTTCTATGACTATCGCGGCGAAAAGCCGGTTCCGACACGCTGATCAACCGGGCTCTGCCAGAGCTGCCTTGATCAGCGCGATGGCTTCTGGACTCGCCCAGTCTGCTGGCCCGAGCAACCGGCCGATCTCCCGGCCCTGGCGATCAACGAGTATGGTGGCCGGCAGGCCCGCTGACTGCAGTTCGCCCACGATCCTCGTCGACGGCTCGACATAGAGCCTGAGATTGTCAGCGCCAGTTTCCTTCAGAAAGGACGATGAGGCATCGGCCCCCTTCCGGTCAACGCTGATGGCAACCACCTCAAATTGATCGGATCCAAGCTCTGCCTGAAGCCTGGACAGATCCGGCATTTCCTTCCGGCAGGGTGCACACCACGTAGCCCAAAGATTGATCAGGACCACCCGCCCCTTCCAGCCACTGAGCGTGAGCGGCTTGCCGCTGCCGTCCTGAAACTGGATGTCTGGGAGGAGTTTCCGGTCAGGCCTGACCAAGAACGCCGCAAGCGCCCCGGTGGCAAGGGACGGGCTGACACCCCCGGCCACGGCCGGGGTGGCTGGCGTCTGGACGGAAGGAGCGGCAGGTCCGGCCTTGCGCCCCCCGGCCTCAAACCAGTAATAGCCCGTGAATGCCGCAATCGCCACAAGGCCCGCCAAGGCAAGGAGGGCCAGACGGCCAGTTTTTTTCTGTTCGGAGCTCATGGACTGGGCTTCTCGGTCTGAAAGAAGGAATTTCGATGACGAACAAGATGTGGGGCGGGCGGTTTCAGTCGGGTCCAGACGCGATCATGGAAGAAATCAACGCCTCGATCGGCTTCGACAAGCGCCTGTTCCGGCAGGATATTGCAGGTTCGAAGGCACATGCCGCCATGCTCGCCAAACAGGGAATCATCTCGAAGGCCGATGCCCGGCAAATTAGGAAGGGTCTGGATCAGGTTCAAGCCGAGATCGAGGCTGGCCGTTTCACCTTTTCGCGCGCACTGGAAGACATTCACCTCAACATCGAGTCCCGGCTGAAGTCAATGATTGGCGCGGCAGCCGGCCGGCTGCACACAGCCCGCTCGCGCAATGACCAGGTGGCGCTCGACTTCCGCCTCTACGTCCGCGACACAATCGATCATCTCGATGGCCAGCTCAAAGACTTGCAGCTTGCCCTCTCCGAAAAAGCCGAAACCCATGCCGCGACGGTCATGCCAGGTTTCACCCACCTTCAGGTCGCACAGCCCGTGACGTTCGGCCACCATCTTCTTGCCTATGTCGAGATGCTGGCGCGTGACCGCGCACGGCTCGCCGATGCACGCCGGCGCATGAATGAAAACCCGCTGGGGGCCGCAGCTCTGGCGGGAACCAGCTTTGCCATCGACCGGCAGATGACCACCAGGGATCTGGGGTTTGACCGTCCGACCCGCAATTCGCTTGATACAGTCGCCGACCGGGATTTCGTTCTGGAAACGCTTTCGGCCTGCGCAATCTGCGCCACGCACCTCTCGCGATTCGCGGAGGAGATCGTGATCTGGTCAACCAGCCAGTTCCGGTTTGTGAAGCTTTCCGACAAATTCACCACGGGCTCATCGATCATGCCCCAGAAGCGCAATCCGGACGCCGCCGAACTGGTGAGGGCCAAGCCCGGCCGTATCATCGGCGCACTGGTGGCCCTGCTCACCATCATGAAGGGATTGCCACTGACCTATTCCAAGGACATGCAGGAAGACAAGGAACCGGCTTTCGATGCTTTTGACAGCCTGTCGCTTGCAATTGCCGCCACCACCGGCATGGTGAAAGACATGACTCCCGATGCTGCGGAAATGCGCAAGGCGGCGGCCAGTGGTTTTTCCACGGCAACCGATCTTGCAGACTGGCTGGTACAGAAACTGAAGATGCCATTCCGGGACGCCCATCACGTGACGGGACGGCTTGTTGCGATGGCGGAAAAAAGTGCCGTTGATCTTGCGGACTTGCCACTCGAGACGATGCAATCCATCGAGCCGCGCATCACCAAGGATGTCTACAAGGTCCTCAGCGTGGAAAGCAGTGTTGCATCACGCCGGAGCTTTGGCGGCACGGCACCCACCAATGTGCAGCGTGAAGCCAGACGCTGGCTGAAGACGCTCAGGGCCTGAAAGGAAGAATGATGAAAACCACATTGCTGCTCTTGTTGGCGCTATCCGTCAGCCTTGCTGGCTGCGGAATCAAGGGGGACCCTGAACCGCCGCCCGCCACCCAGCAGGCACAATAGCCCATGCATCATTTTACCTACCGCAACGGCGTGCTGCATGCCGAAGATGTTGATCTCAAGGCACTTGCCGAAGAGATTGGCACTCCGTTCTACTGCTATTCCAGCGCCACGCTGGAGCGCCACTTCAGGGTGATGGACCAGGCATTTGCCGGGACCGATCACATGATCTGCTACGCCATGAAGGCGAATTCCAACCAGGCCGTGATCCGCACCATGGCGGAACTGGGCGCTGGCATGGACGTGGTGTCAGAGGGTGAATTGCGCCGCGCCCTCGCCGCGGGGGTTCCAGCCCGCAAGATCGTCTTCTCAGGGGTCGGCAAGACGGCGCGCGAAATGGCGCTGGCGTTGCGGGAGGGAATCGCCTGTTTCAACGTGGAGTCCGAGCCAGAGCTTGAGCTTCTGTCGGATGTTGCAAAACGGGTTGGCCAGCGGGCTACGGTGTCGATCCGCGTCAATCCGGATGTCGATGCCAGGACGCATCACA
>NZ_JBIIDX010000048.1:0-20442 GCF_044238155.1 Aestuariivirga sp.
CGACAACAAGCCGCGCATCGACGAGCTGATCTGCGACGGCATCCTGGTAGCCACACCGGCAGGCAGCACCGCCTACAATCTGTCCGCCCACGGACCCATTCTGCCGATCAATTCCGATCTTCTCGCACTCACACCGATCAGCGCGTTCCGCCCCCGCGGCTGGCGCGGGGCAATCCTGCCGCATCAGGCCAGCGTGTCGATCACCGTCCTCGAGGCCGACAAACGCCCGGTGGCAGCGGTTGCAGACCACGTCGAAGTGCGCCATGTGCGCGAGGTCGAGATCGCGCAGGACCAGACCAAATCCGCCAGGATCCTGTTCGACCCTGGCCACAGCCTGGCCGAGCGCGTGCTGCGGGAACAGTTCAGGTTCTAGCCAGAAACATCGAACAGACTTCGACCCACGACCGCGACCGGTTCCCTTCTTTGCCAACACCGGGAGATGCGATCTTCGTGGCGGCGGGCGTGCAGCACCGCTTCCTCGACTTCAGCAACGATCTCGGCATGTGGGTTCTGTTCTACGGACCAGACGGCGGCGAGAAGACCGGCATCTGAAGCTGCAAGCGCAGGCCTGCCTCGCCGCCGGCTGGCGATGGACTCAATCGAGCGTCCGGCTGAAGCGATAGACGGCGAAGACGTAAAAACCAGCGATAAAGCTGAGCAGAATGCCAAACTCGTGACCTATGTGCCACAGGTCAGACCCCTTCAGCATCACCCCACGAACAATCCGCATGAAATGCGTGAGCGGCAACGCCTCTCCGATGCCACGCGCCCATGACGGCATGCCGTGGAACGGAAATATGAAGCCAGACAGCAGGACGGTGATCAGGAAGTAGAACACGATGATGTTCATCACCTGCATCTGGGTTTTGGAGAAAGTCGAGAACAAGTAGCCCAGCAGGACGGATGCAACGACAAACACCATGCATGCTGCCGCCACGAGCACCGGCGATCCCTCAAAGGGGACCGCGAAGACATATCGGATCAGCAACAGGACCGACAGCGACTGGATGAAGCCGACACCCACATAGGTAAGCGTCTTGCCGAGAACGAGCGCGGCTGGATTGATTGGCAGGGCCAGCAACATTTCGACGGTGCCGCGCTCCTTCTCCCGCGTGAAGGAAAGGCCAACCATTGTGAGCAGGCTGATCTCCAGTATCACGCCCTGGAGGCCCGGAAGGAAATTGTAGCGCGTAATGGCTTCAGGGTTGAAGCGCTTGTGCAGGACAATATCGAGCTGCCGTACGCTGGACTGCGCGTGACCGGACTGGTTCGAAAATTCGGCCTTGATCGTCTGCTGGCCGATAACCTCAAGCGTGGACAGGGCGCTGTTGACCGCCACCGGGTCAGTCATGTCGGCCTCGACAAGAAGCGCCGGCTTCTCGCCCCGATGTACCCGTTCGCTGAGGTCCGACGGAATGACAACGATGATCATGACGTCGCCCGACATCATCTTGCTCTCGGCGCGTTCAAGGCTGCCTGCAACGTCAGCCAGCTGGAAATAGCCCGATACCTCCATATTGGTCAGAAAGCTGCGCGACAGGCTGCTTCGGGAAAAATCGAGGACGGCGGTCGGAACCTGCTTCACGTCGGCATTGATGGCAAAGCCAAAAAACAGCAACTCGATGATCGGCAGTCCAAACAGGATGCCGAAGGTCAGGCGATCCCGCATGAGCTGAACCAGTTCCTTGGTCAGGACGGCGAAAAGAGCTGACACAAACATCATGGATCAGGTCAGTTCCTCTGTTGCACCAGGTGGTAGATCACGTCTTCGAGCATCGTTGCACATTCAGCATAATCGAGGGATTTACCGTCCACCGCCTGCATGGCTTTGCGGAGTTGCTCCCTGTCGCGCCCGATCACATGAAGCGATGACCCGAAGGCGAGCACCGCTTCGACGCCAGGCTGGCGCGCGAGATCGTTCGAGAGAGTTGGCGCAAAGGCTCCCGACACGCGGAAGGTCACAAGGGCGGCGGATGCGATCACCTCTGACGGACGCCCCGTGGCAACCATCCTGCCTTCATCGATGAAGCTGATCCTGTGGCAGCGTTCGGCTTCGTCCATGTAGTGGGTCGAGACGAGGATCGTCAGCCCGGCCTGAGCCAGCTGGTGCATCTCGTCCCAGAACTCCCGGCGCGCCATAGGATCCACCCCGGCCGTCGGCTCGTCGAGGAGGAGTATCCTTGGCGTGTGGATCAGGCTCGCTGCAAGCGAAAGACGCTGCTTCCACCCACCCGATAGCGTTCCGGCAAGCTGGCGCCGACGTGGCATGAGACCCATGTCCTGAAGCGTCGCCTCCAGCCTGCCGCGAAACCGGGACAGCCCATGAGCGCGGGCCACGAATTTGAGGTTCTCCTCCACGGTAAGGTCCTCGTAGAGCGTGAAGCGCTGGGTCATGTAGCCAACGTGCCGCTTTATCTCCTTGCTCTGGCGGCGGACATCGAAGCCAAGCACGGTTCCAGAACCTGCATCCGGCGTCAGCAATCCGCAGACCATGCGGATCGTGGTGGTCTTGCCGGAGCCATTCGGCCCGAGGAAGCCCATGATCTCGCCGGACTCAACAGAAAGGTCCACGGAATCGACCGCAGTTCGCAAACCAAAGCGCTTCGTCAGACCACTGACATTGATGACGCTCATTTCTGGGGGTGGGGCCGTATCGTGACAATCAGCCCCGGCTGCAGGGCGGTCTCGCCTTCTTCCGGCCGCGCCTCGACCGCGTAGGTCAGCCGCTGGTTTTGTTCCGCCGAGTAGAGCACGGGCGGCGTGAAGGCCGGTGAATTGGCGACGTGGGAAATGCGCGCCGTGAGTTTTGCCGGGCAGGAGGCGCACGACAGATCCACGATCTCCCCCAGCCTGAACCATGACATATCGCTTCCGGCGACATAGAACTTCACCCTGGTATTGCCATCGGGAAGGATCGTCAGGATGGGATCCCAGGGCCCGGCCCGTTCGCCAGGCCGCCGCATGATCTGTTCTATGCGCCCGTTCACTTCGGCCCTGATGGTGCGCTTTGAATTGCGCCATTCGGCAAGACGCAGCGCGGCATCCGCGGCTTCGTATTTTGCCTGCTGCGACTCGACCACACCATCCCGCGAGGGCAGGCCGGCTGCGGTCAGGCCAGCGCGGGCCTCGTCAAGCCTCGCCTTTGCAACGGCAAGGGCCGTCTTGCTTCTCCGGTGCTCGGCCAGCGATACAACCGACTTGCCAAACAGCACGGCGCTTCGATCATACTCATCCTGGAGTCTCGACACCTCCGCCTCCCAGGACGAGACCGAGGCCTGCAGGGCCCTCTTTTCCTCCGGTCGCAGTCCCTTGTACATGTCGGACAAGGTGGCCTTGGCGGCGTTGGCCAAGGCCCTCGCCTCGGTCAGCGCCAGCTGGCTGTCTGTTTTCTCGAGTTCGGCAAGCACCTGACCAGCAACGATACGCTCGCCCTCGGTCACGGGAAGTTCCACCACCACGGCGGTATCAATGGGCGCAACGTCAACATACATGCCCTCGACATAACCCGACACACGCGGTGGGCCAGGGTCGATGCAGGCGGTGAGCGCGAAGAAAATCAGGGCGATTGAACAAAGAGTGCTCATGGCAACCGGCGGTACCGCGCAGCGTTTCTGACCGCAGGCAAGCCCTTGCCCGGCTTCCCGACGTCCGATCGGCCCTCTGGATCATGTTTTCGCATCATTGGACTCCGACGGCCCCGATTGCGGTTGTCAGTAGACAAGAAAACGGTTTCATTGAACTAAAAAACGGCCTCTGCCCGTGGCCAGCGAAAAGTTACAATCTCAGGATTTACATTGGTTGCGATTTGCAAGGGCCTTTCAGCCCAACAGGAGGTCAGGCGGGCTGATGACCACGCCCCCGCCCCTGCGGCCGGGACGATTACCGTGCTCGCCACCAAACAGAAGAGCCCGCCTGAGGTGGAATCACCATGTCTGCTGCCTGAACGGCAAAAGCCTATGCCGCCTCGGCCATGAGATCGTCCTTCAGCCGACGCGCGATCAGACGGGCCCGCCCCGAGGCATAGCGGCTGACAACGTCGAGGCTGCGGGGTTGCTCGGCCTTCGGCATGGCCGCATAACGGGTCATCAGGGCCTCCACCACGCGGCTGCCGAATTCGTCGCTGGTCAGCCGCACGCCGTCGAGGCGCTGGTCATGGGCGACGTCACAGACCGCCCTGAGCGGCCAGTGGCAGGACTGCGGCAGGCCGGCGCGCTCGATCAGCGTGCGCAGATTGCCGCTGCCGAACACCTGCTGTCTGACCCGCTCGACCGGCCAGTGGGCGAGAATCGCAAGGCAATTCGTCACGATGTCGATGTCACCACGGCAGGCAGCCCGAACGATGATGGATGGCGTGAGAATGTCCTGGTTGACGAGGAACGACACCAGCGACGGCAGCTGTGCCGCACGCGTCGAGCCGAGCAATTCGAGAACAGCGTTCTCCTCCGCCTCCTCGATGAGGCCCGCCGCATCGCCGCCCTGCAGCCAGTCACGCTCGGAGAGAAGCCCCTGAAGGCTAGTGGCCGCACGGCGGACCTGCAGAATGCGGATCGATGCAGGCAGGTCCGGCCTCGCAAGCAGCAGGTCGGTCATGTCCTGCTGGTCGCTGAAACGATCGTAGAGGGTCTGAAACTGCTGGGAGGTGAGGCAGAACCGGTCTGACTTGAGGAGGAGCCGGTTCAGGGCCAGCGGCAGCGATTTCACCACGAAGTCGATGACATCCGTGGTGACGTCGGGCCGCGACAGGATGGCGGCCTGGCGCGCCTCATCGCCGACGCGCAGCACCGACAGCATGTGCAACTGTGTGAGTGCGGGCGTTGCGCAGAGGAAGGGCAAGGCGATGTTGTCGTCATCTGAAACGATCGCGAACAGGAGGTCGGGATGAAGCCCGGCGAGACCGGACAGGCCGCGGGCCAGCACTTCGCGCACCTCCGGCGACGCATCGGCCGCCAGCCGCAGAGCCACAGCAATGAGCTGCTCGCGCTCCTGCTGCGGTTCCCCTTCGCTGCACAGGAAGGCCGCAACCTGCGCCGCCAGCTGCTGGCGCTGTTCCACGCTGCACTGCTCGGTGGCGTCCATCAAAACCTGAACATCGAGACCCAGGGTGGGTGGGTGCCTGTCTTGATCCTGCATCGGTAAATGCTCCTCGTAGGCACATACTCACACCCAAAGGTTTAACATTCCGTTCACCGCGTTTGTTAACGATGCGAAGGCCGGCAGCCCGGCTCACTCCGCCGCGAGGCCCTGCCCGGCCGGGGTGGTGACCGGGCTCACCGTCATGACATCGCTGCCCTGCCCCTTGATGCGGTCGGGCCGGCGCCACATGCGCCAAAGCGCAAAGCCACCCAGACAGCCCTGCACGACGATCATGTAGATCAGGAAGCCGTCTCCGCCGATACGCCGCATCACGGCGCCGACGAGCAACGGCCCGATGATCGATCCCGCGCCATAGAGCAGGACAATCTTGGCAGATGCACCGAGGACCTGGTCCCGCCGCAGATGGTCGTTGGCATGCGCCACGACAAGCGAATAGATCGGAAGCGTCACGACGCCGAAGGCGGTGACCAGGGCGATCAACATCATGCGCGACACGTAGTAGCCGCCCGCCAGGGTGATGGCCGCAATTGCAGCGGAGATGAAGCTCAGGAGCATGATGATGGTGCGGCGGTCGAAGCGGTCAGACACCCAGCCGATCGGATATTGTGAAAGAATGACGCCGAGCGGCGGCAACGCCATCATGATCGACACCAGCACCAGCGGCAAGCCCTTGGCGAGGCCAAACACCACGCCGAGTGCAAAGAACGCACTCTGCGCAAGCCCGCAGGCCAGCACGCCGACAAGCGCCAGCGGCGAGGCCTGCCAGATCTCCTGCAGCGAGACACTTCGCGCTCCCTCGACACTGGGGGCCTGCGAGGGCACGAGGATGAGCGGCACGAGCGACATCGACAGCAGGCACGAGACGATGATGAAGCGTACGAAGCCGGTTTCGTCGGAGACGTTGAGCAACAGCTGTCCAAGACCAAGCGAGCCATAGGTGATGATCATGTAGACGGACAGCGTCCGGCCGCGATTGCGGTTGCTCGAGACCGTGTTGAGCCAGCTCTCGCAGACGATGAACATGCCCGACACGCTGAGCCCGGTCAGCACCCGCAAGACGAACCAGAACACCGGATCGACCCACAGCGGAAAGAGCAGAACCGCCGTGGAGGCGGTCGAGGCAAGGCCGGCGAATGTCCGGACATGACCCACGCTTTTCACCAGACGTGGCGCAAGATAGGTGGAGGCGAGAAGGCCAACCGAATAACCGGCCATGACGAAGCCGGTGACATCGGTTCCGAAATCATTCTGATCGGACACGAGGCTGACCAGCGATCCACTCAGGCCATGCCCCAGACAGAGCATCGCCACGCTGATCAGCAACACAACGAGGGAACGATTGATCATGCCGACTCCACAGGCTGGCGATGGCGGCTCAGTCCGACTGCGGCCACCAGCCGGGGTGTCAGACCGTCAGGCCCGCCTGCCGCAACTTGAACTGCAGGAGATCACGGTCGAATGGCAACATCAAGACATCCGCCGCGCCTTCGAGAATCGTCTGGCCGAACAGCGCCGTATCGGCGGTCTCGGCATAGAGGAACACCACGGGCGGCCTGCCCCGGCCACCTTGCCGCAACCGCTTCACCACCTCGCGCGGAGAGCCGCCCCTTGCCGTGGCCGACACGAGCACGACATCGGGTGCGTTGTCGTTGCAGACCCGCAGAGCATCTTCGCCGCCGGCAAGCGAGGTCTCAAGCCCAAGGCCAGACAGCAGCTGCTGGAGCTGTTGCCGGCTCCGTGCGTTGTCGTCAACGAGCAGACATCGCATCATGTCCACAGACCTCTCCAGCTTCAAGGCTCACATGCCTGTTGCCGTGCCAAGACCCACGACTGCGCCCCGAAGGTTAACGAGGCGTTAACCGGCGGACCCGGAGCCCGTGACCCAGCGGAGATGCTTCTGAATTCATGGCCTTTTCCGACTTATGCACAGGCCCGATCGATACAGCTGCGAGGCCCGCTGCGAATGATCGCAGCCGCAGATGCAAAGGGTATGTGCCAAGACCGAATCAGTGCCTGAGGTTCAATCCGGGCGTCGCATGCGCCAGGCTGACCCCACCGTGACATATTCGCTGTAGCCCAGCCTGGCGATGAGCTGCATGGCGGCGGTATCCACCCGGCCATCGGCGATGTAGCGGTCGGCGATGTGAATGCCGATCACCCGGCCAATCACCATGTTGTCCTCGGCCTTGCCGTCATCGTCCGGCAGCGGGATGATGCGGTAGAGCCGGCATTCGAGGCAGGCCGGGCTCGCCGCCACACGCGGCGCCTTGATCAGCCGGCACGGCGCCTTGGCCAGCCCTGCCAGCTCAAATTCATCGGCCACGACATGCGCCGAGGTGGCATTCATTCCTTCGCGCAGGTCCCAGGTGACGAAATTCACCGCGAATTCGCCGGTGGCCTCGATGTTGCGAAGCGAGTCCTTCGGCGGCCCGCTGCCAAACGCCACGTAATGCGGCGCCTGCGCGAAGGCATTGAAGAAACTGTAGGGCGCGAGGTTGGCGACGCCGGCAGGCGACAGCGTCGAAATCCACGCGATGGGCCGCGGCGCGACGATCGCCTTGAACGGATCCTGCGCGAGGCCGTGGTCGTTGCGGACAGCGTCATAGAACATTACAGGCTCCTGAGGAGTGACGGCAGCTCGGCGATGCTGGCAATGGTGTGGTCCGCGAGATGGGCGATGTCCTCATGCGCGGCATTGCCGCTCAGCACCGCAATGGCCAGGCCCGCGCCGCCTGCGCGGGCTTCCTCCATGTCGTGATGATTGTCGCCCACCATGGCGATCGAGGCGGCAGGAAGCCCGGTGATCTCGGCAAAGCGCCGCACCATGTTGCCGGATGGTTTCGGCACGGGCACCGTATCGGCCGCGATGATGTCCTCGAAGTGATCCACGACGCCGACATGGGTCATGTGCGCGATCGCGGACACATGACTGTCATTGGTGGCAACCCCCAGCACGAGCCCCATGCCGCGCAGCTCAGCGAGAATGGGCTCGAGCGGCATCAGCGGCTCGAGGCGCTCGCGCACCAGATGGGTGTAGTCATTGTCGAGCGCATGTATCTTCTCATCCAGCGCATCGCCTTCGAGATCCGGCCACCAGATGGCTGCAATCTGGCGGGTGGTGCCGCCTGCCAGAGCACTTCCCGCCCGGAAACGCCCCGACGCGCGATCATAGCCCGCCTTTGCCATCATCGCCTCGGCGCCGTCCTGGTCAACGCCGAGAAGATCCATCAGCACGTGACGATAGATCGGCACCCAGGTGGCGTTGACGTCAATCAACGTGCCGTCCTTGTCGAAGAGCACGCCACGGATGCTCATGGGCCGGTCCACCTCGTGATCAGGGCAGCAGGATCGGGCCGTGGCCGGTCCTCAAGGGGAGCCGCAGCCGTTCCGATGTAGATGAGCCCGGCCACACGCTCATGAGGCGCAAGGCCCATTGCCGAGGCAATGCCGCCGTCATAGGCCACCCAATCGGTGTTCCACTGGCAGGCATAGCCTAAGGCGGTGGCGGCATAGAGGATGTTCATGCACACCGCCCCGGCAGACAGCTGCTGCTCCCAGATGGGAATCTTGGGATGATCACCCGCGGTCGATATCACGCCCAGCACGACTGGTGCGCGCAGGAACAGGCCTTGCATCATCGCGAAGCTCTCCGCGCCGTGATCGGGGTGAAGCGCCTGCCAGCGCGCCCGCATGATCTGGCCGAATGCCGCTCGCGCCTCACCCTCCCACAGGATGAAGCGCCATGGTGCCAGCTTGCCATGATCCGGCACGCGCACCGCGCAGCGCAGGATTTCGTCCAGCTCCAGCGGCGCGGGGCCAGGGCCGGTCATTGCCTTGGCCGAGGCCGACTTGCGGGTGCGGAGCAGGTCCAGAACGGACTGGGTATCGTTGAGAATTGTCATGCCACCCGAGTTTGACGGTCTGCCCACGAAAAGGCAATGCCGACGGGGCACATTAACCACCCGTTAAGGCTGGATTTGCAGCAGCGGAACCCGTGCGATAGTGTTCCCCATGCCGGCCGGAAGGCGGGGGTTTGAGTAGAGGGGACTTCGGGCTCTTTTGGAGCCGCACCGCCATCGCCCGCGCGATGGCGGTTTTTTTTGGCTGCCACCGAGAGGGGCGATCAGGCGCGGCCCGTTGACTGAGAAAGCCCATCCAGAAACAGCTCTGCGGCCGTGGCAATCTCCCGCTTGCGGCCAGCCTCCATCTTAGCGAGCGTGCGGTAAGGCATGGCCATGCGCGGGTTGCCACTGAGCCGCTTCTCATTGCGCAGCAGGAAATCCCAATAAAGATAGTTGAACGGGCAGGCCTTTGGCCCCAGCTTCTCCGCCGGATCATAGGCGCAACCGCTGCAGTAATCCGACATGCGGTTGATGTAAGCGCCAGACGCCGCATAGGGCTTGGACGCCATGACGCCGCCATCGGCATACAGCGCCATGCCATGGGTGTTGGGAAGCTCCACCCATTCAAACGCATCGGCATAGACGAGGAGATACCACTCCTCCACCGCCTGCGGCTCAAGCCCGGCAAGCAGCGCGAAATTGCCGGTCACCATCAGACGCTGGATATGGTGCGCATAGGCATGGCGCTTGGTCTCGCCGATGGCCTGGCGCAGACAGTTCATCTCCGTCTCGCCGGTCCAGTAAAAGTCAGGCAGCGGGCGGCGGGCGTCGAGCGCATTAGTCGCGGCATAATCTGGCATTTTCAGCCAGTAGAGGCCGCGAACATATTCTCGCCAGCCGAGGATCTGGCGGATGAAGCCTTCGACCGCGTTGAGCGGCGCCCTGCCCTGTTTCCACGCCTGTTCGGCGCGCGCGCAGACCTCCCGCGCGGTGATGAG
This sequence comes from Aestuariivirga sp., assembly GCF_044238155.1. Taxonomy (GTDB): domain Bacteria; phylum Pseudomonadota; class Alphaproteobacteria; order Rhizobiales; family Aestuariivirgaceae; genus Aestuariivirga. The sequence continues at coordinate 9,935 of NZ_JBIIDX010000048.1, forward strand.
CCCGATGTTGAGATAGGGCGAGATGATGGAATGATAAAGGAAGCCGTTTCCCTGCTTCATGGCGTCCTGATAATCGCCGAACTGCGGCAGACAGGCCGTGATGAAATGATCGAGCGCCTCCAGCGCATCGTCACGCGTCACCGCCCAGCCGAAGGGTGCGAGCTCACCGAAGTGATCCGGAAAGCGTGCCTCGACCATGTCCATCACCTCGCGGGTGACCGGGTCAGGATCGAAGCGGAGGCGTTTGGGTGGTGTCACGCCTCGCGGCAGCGACTTCCTGTTGTCATGGTCGAAGTTCCACTGGCCGCCCGTCGGTTCGTCGCCGTCCATCAAGAAGCCCGACAAGCGGCGCATGTCGCGGTAGAAGAATTCCATGCGCAACTGCTTGCGGCCCTTCGCCCAGGCGGCGAAGCTCGCGGGCGAGGCGAGGAACCGGTCGTCATCACGGATCTCGGCGCCCCAGCCCTTCATCATCTCGCGCACCCGCCACTCGCCGGGTTCGGTGACGATGATGCTGGAGGGCCGATGGCGGATGACGGCGCGGCGCAGTTCGGTGGTAAGCGACCCCGTGTTCGCCGGATCATCCAGGCGCACATAGTCGACGCTGATGCCATCGGCTTCGAGTTCCGCCGCGAAATGGCGCATGGCGGAAAAGATCAGCGTGAGCTTCTGCTTGTGATGCTTCACATAGGTGGCTTCCTCCGCCACCTCCATCATCAGCACCGTGTCACCCGGCGCATGGTCGCGAAGCGAAGAAAGCCCACGCGTCAGCTGGTCGCCCAGAACGATGCGGAGCGTGCTCATCTGGCTTTGGACTTCAGCGCGGCGCGGCAGCGGTCCGAGCAGGTCTTCACATTGTCCCAGTCACGCTGCCATTTCTTGCGCCAGGTGAAGGGCTTCCCGCAGGCGGCACAGAGTTTGGAGGGCAGCGCCTCCTTCTTGCGCATGCGCGCCACGATCAGCCCTTGGTGCGGAGCATGGAGCGGCCGCCGTCGACGCCAACCACCTGGCCGGTGATCCATGAGGCTTCGGGCGACAGGAGGAAGGCCGCCGCCGCGGCCACGTCATCGGCCTCACCCAGCCGCTGCAGGGCATGGAGCCCGGCAATCGCAGTGGCCATCTGCTCGCTCGAGGTCAGCGCCTGGGCGAGCGGTGTCTTGGTGAGCGAGGGCGCCACGCAGTTCACACGGATCTTGGGGGCCAGCTCGGCGGCGAGCGAAAGCATGAGGCCTTCGACCGCGCCCTTGGCCATGCCGATCGACACATGCGAGGCAAAGCCCTGCGCCACCGCAACCGTCGAGAACAGCACAACGCTGGCCGTAGCGGGCGCCGCCTTGAGCGCCGGCAGCGCCGCCTGCACCGCGCGCATCGCACCCAGCGCGTTGATTTCGAAGTCACGCAGCGCGTCCTCGTCGGAGATGCGCGCCACCGGCTTCAGATTGATGGTGCCGGCGCAATAGGCAAGCCCGGACACAGCGGGCCCGGCAGCCTTGACGGCGGCTTCCAAGGCGGCGCGGTCGGTCACGTCGGCCACTGCGAAGGAGCCCTTGATCTCACCCGCCAGCGCCTCGAGTTTCGCGGCATTTCGGCCAATGGCGTGGACGGTGTTGCCGGCGGCTGCCAGCCTGCGGGACAGCGCGGCGCCGATGCCACCGCCTGCCCCGATCACGATATAGGTTCCGGACATGAACTGGATACGGCAAACAGCCTGAGCCGGTTCAGCCTCTAGCCGCGCTTCAGGTCGGGCGGCGTGGCTTCATCCTTCAGGGCGACCAGCACCTGATCGAGGCCCATCGCCGTCTGGTTCTGCGAGCCCAGGCGGCGCATGTTCACCGCCCGCTCATCCATCTCGCGCTTGCCGACGACGAGGATCACCGGAACCTTCTGCACGGAGTGTTCACGGACCTTGTAGTTGATCTTCTCGTTGCGGAGATCGGCCTCGGCGCGCAGCCCCGCCTTGCGCAGGAGATCGCGCACCTCGAGCGCATAAGGATCGCTTTCAGAGGTGATGGTCGCCACCACCACCTGGGTGGGCGCCAGCCACAGCGGGAAATGGCCTGCGAAATGCTCGATCAGGATGCCGAGGAAGCGCTCCATCGAGCCGCAGATGGCGCGGTGGATCATCACCGGCACCTTCTTCTCGCCGTCCGCGCCGATGTAGAAGGCGTTGAACCGTTCCGGCAGGTTGAAATCGACCTGCGTGGTGCCGCATTGCCAGTCCCGCCCGATCGCATCGCGCAACACATATTCGAACTTGGGGCCATAGAAGGCGCCCTCGCCGGGGTTGACGGCGGTCTTGATCTTGCCGCCGGAGTCCGCCGCGATCTGTTCGAGCACCCCGGACATGATGCTTTCCGCGCGGTCCCAAGCCTGATCCGAGCCCACGCGCTTTTCGGGGCGCGTCGAGAGCTTCACCACGATCTGCTCGAAGCCGAAGTCCTTGTAGGTGGAGAGAATGAGATCGTTGATCTTGAGGCATTCCTCCGCCATCTGCTCTTCGGTGCAGAAGATGTGCGCATCGTCCTGCGTGAAGCCGCGCACCCGCATCAGACCGTGCAAGGCGCCCGACGGTTCATAGCGGTGGACATTGCCGAACTCGGCAAGGCGCAGCGGCAGCTCGCGGTAAGACCGGAGCCCATGCTTGAAGATCTGCACATGGCCGGGGCAGTTCATCGGCTTGATGGCGAAGACCTGGTCATCCTCGGTGGTGTCACCCGCCGAGGTGGCGGCGAACATCGCCTCCTTGTACCAGCCCCAGTGGCCCGAGGTTTCCCACAGCGACTTGTCAAGAAGCTGCGGCGCGTTCACCTCCTGATAATCGAGCTTCGCCAGGCGGCGGCGCATATAGGCGATGAGCTGCTGGAACATGGTCCAGCCCTTGGCGTGCCAGAACACAACGCCCGGGCCTTCCTCCTGGAAGTGGAACAGGTCCATCTCGCGGCCGAGTTTGCGGTGGTCGCGCTTCTCCGCCTCCTCGAGCGCCGTGAGATAGGCCTGCAGGTCCTTCTCATTGGCCCAGGCGGTGCCGTAGATGCGGGTGAGCATGGGGTTCTTTGAATCGCCCCGCCAATAGGCGCCGGCCACTTTCATCAGCTTGAAGGCATTGCCGATCTTGCCGGTGGAGGTCATGTGCGGACCGCGGCACAGGTCGGTCCAGCCGCCTTGGTCGTAGAACTTGATCTCCTGGCCCTGCGGAATGGCATCCACCAGCTCGACCTTGAACAGCTCGCCCTTGGCGCGGAAGAAGTCCTTCGCTTCGGCGCGCGTCTTCGTCGTCTTGGTGAACGGCTTGTCGCGTTGGATGATCTCACGCATCTTCTTTTCGATGGCCGCGAAATCCTCGGTCGTGAAGGGCTGGTTGCGGAAGAAATCGTAATAGAAGCCGTTCTCGATCACCGGGCCGATGGTCACCTGCGTGCCCGGGAACAGCTCCTGCACGGCCTCCGCCAGCACATGCGCGCAGTCATGGCGGATGAGCTCGAGGGCCTCGGGGTCATCGCGGGTGACGATCCGCAGCGCGGCGTCGGTGGTGATCGGGTCGGCGAGATCGACGAGCGTGCCGTTGACTACGGCAGCCACCGCTTTCTTCTCGAGCGACTTGGAAATGGATGCCGCCACGTCGCGGGCGGAAACCCCATGTTCAACCTGACGCTGGGCGCCATCGGGGAAGGTCAAGGTAATCATCTCATCCTCCTGCTCACTCCCGCCAACGGGTGCGGGTAAGCGATATCACGTGTTTCTCGTCCCCCTCCTCTCACCCATGCCACGGCTTGACCGTGGCATCCTCTTGGCGGCCACCAAAGAGGACCCCCGGATCAAGTCCGGGGGTGATGAAATTGGCGGGCATTCTCATGCTCATCATGCCACGGACTGACCGCGGCATCCTCTTGGCGGCCACCAAAGAGGACCCCCGGATCAAGTCCGGGGGTGATGAGAATTCGGCCTTTAGTGCGTGGTCTTTCCGGGGTCAAGCCGCTCCTCCTGCATTCGCCAGACCGGGCCCTGATAGACCTCCGGCACGGGATCGAAACCGGACTGGCCCCAGGGGTGGCAGCGGCACACCCGCGCGACGCCGAGGCTTACGCCCCGGCCCGCACCATGCTTGCGGATCGCCTCGGCCGCATAGTCCGAACAGGTGGGAAGATAACGGCAGCGCCGGCCGATCAGCGCCGAGAGCGTCAGCTGGTAAAGCCTGATCAATGCGAGAAGAATGGTTTTCATGGGCCGGTTGCCGGAATATAGGCGTGGTCATGCCAGACTCAAAACCCAACATTCTGTTCGTCATGGCCGACCAGCTGGCGGCCCAGTTCCTGCCGTTTCACGGCCACCCGCTGGTGAAGACGCCCAACCTCTCACGGCTGGCCCGCGAAGGTGTCGTCTTCGAGAACGCCTATTCGACGAGCCCGCTCTGCGCGCCCGCCCGGGCCACGGTGATGAACGGCCTCTTACCCTCGCGCACCGGCGTTTATGACAATGCCGCGGAGTTTCCGTCCTCGATCCCGACCTGGGCGCATTACCTGCGGCTTCTGGGCTATGCCACCTGCCTTTCCGGCAAGATGCATTTCGTGGGGCCGGATCAGTTGCATGGGCTGGAGGAGCGGCTGACCACCGACATCTATCCGGCCGATTTCGGCTGGACGCCGGACTGGCGGCTGCGGCAGGAGCGCATCGACTGGTGGTATCACAACATGACCTCGGTGCTGCAGCCAGGGATCGCCGAGATCACCAACCAGCTCGAATTCGACGATGAGGTGGCCTTCCTCGCCATCCGCAAGATCTATGACTATGCGCGCTTCACGCCGGACCAGCCGTTCTGCCTGATGGCGTCCTTCACCCACCCGCATGACCCTTACGCGGCGCGCCGGAAATTCTGGGACCTCTACCGCGATGATGATATCCCGCTTCCCGCCGTGCCGCGCATGGAGCGCGCGCAGCTCGATCCGCACAGCCAGCGGCTTTATGACGTTTCCGCGATGGATGACTACACGGTGACGAAAGCCGATCTCCGCGCCGCGCGGCATGGCTATTTCGCCAATATCTCCTATGTCGACGATCTCCTCGGCCAGATGATGGACGCGCTGGAGGCGACCGGAAAACTCGAAGACACGGTGATCGTGTTCACCTCCGACCATGGCGATTTTCTCGGCGAGCGGGGCTTGTGGTACAAGATGTCGTTCCTCGAGCCTTCCGCGCATGTGCCGTTCCTGATCTGGAACCCGAAGCGTTTCGCCGCGCGGCGGGTGAGGGAACCGGTGACGCTCGCTGACATTCTGCCGACTCTGACCGCCATCGCCAATGAGGGTGCCGCAACGCTGGCCCGGCCGGTGGACGGGCGCTCGCTCTATCCGCTGCTGATCGGCGGCATGGAGGATGCGCAGGGCACGGCCTGGGGCGAATATCTCGCTGAAGGCGCCATCGCGCCGATCTACATGCTGCGCCGCGGACCGTGGAAATTCATCCATTCTCCGCCCGACCCCGACCAGCTGTTCAATCTCGAGGATGATCCCTTGGAGCTGGCGAACCTCGCGCCGCGCCATGCGCTGGCGGCCCCGTTCCGCGCCGAGGTCGAAGCGAAATTCGATATTCCCCGCATCAATCGTGAGGTTCTGGAGAGCCAGCAGGCCCGGCATGTGCTTTTCGAGGCCCTCAAACGCGGACACCGCTTCCCGTGGGATTTCCAGCCGTTGCGCGATGCCTCCGAGCAATATACGCGGAACCACATGAGCGTCACCGACCGCGATCTGAAATCACGCTTTCCGCAGGCGCCGGACATCGAGGCAAAGCGGCGGCGGTAGTGTGCCGCCTCAGTGCAGGATCTGCTCCAGGAAAGCCCGCGTGCGCGCTGATTTCGGGCGAGTGAAGAATTCCTCGGGCGCGTTCTCCTCGACGATCTGACCCTGGTCCATGAAGATCACCCGGTTCGCAACCTGGCGCGCAAAGGCCATCTCATGGGTGACGCACAGCATGGTCATCCCGCCCTCGGCCAAATCCACCATCACGTCGAGCACTTCCTTGATCATCTCGGGGTCGAGCGCCGAGGTTGGCTCGTCGAACAGCATGATCTTGGGGTTCATGCACAAGGCCCGGGCGATCGCCACGCGCTGCTGCTGGCCGCCCGAAAGCTGGCCCGGATATTTCTGCGCCTGTTCGGGGATTTTCACCCGCGCGAGATACTTCCGCGCGATCTCCTCGGCCTCGGCCTTCGGCATGTTGCGCACCCACATCGGCGCCAGCGTGCAGTTCTCCATCACGGTCAGATGCGGAAACAGGTTGAAGTGCTGGAACACCATGCCGACCTCGCGGCGCACATCGTCGATGTTCTTGAGGTTCGAGGTGAGCGGCACGCCATCCACCACGATGTCGCCCTGCTGATGCTCCTCAAGGCGGTTGATGCAGCGGATCAGCGTCGATTTGCCGGAACCCGACGGTCCGCAGATGATGATACGCTCGCCGCGAGCCACGCTCAGATTGATGTCACGCAGCACGTGGAACTGGCCGAACCATTTGTTCACGCCGCGCATTTCCACCGCCGACCCCTGGGCCTTCGCCGCTTGCTCCACCATCGCTTACCTCTTGTGCCCGGTGTTGAGCCGGCGTTCCATGAACATTGAATAGCGCGACATGCCGAAACAGAACACCCAGTAGACCACCGCCAGAGCGAAATAGCCGGTATTGCCGGTCTGGGCGCTGGCCCATTTCGGGTCGTTGAAGCCGGCCTGCACGATGCCGAGCAGATCGAAGATGCCAACCACGGTGACGAGGCTCGTATCCTTGAACAGGCCGATGAAATTGTTGACGATCCCCGGAATGACGATCTTAAGGGCCTGCGGCATGACGATGAGGCCCATCATCTTCCAATACGGCAGGCCGAGGGCCTGTGCGGCCTCATACTGGCCCTTGGGGATCGCCTGCAATCCGCCGCGGATCACCTCCGCCATATAGGCCGAGGCGAACAGCGCGACGCCCACCACCGCCTTCAGCAGCTTGTCGGGGTTGACGCCCGGCGGCATGAATAGCGGAAACATATTGGCGGCCATGAACAGCACCAGCACCAGCGGCACGCCACGCACCGTTTCGATGAAGATAGTGCAGAGCAGGCTCAACACCCGCATCTCGGAGCGCCGGCCAAGCGCCAGGAGAATGCCGAGCGGCACCGAGACAACAATCGCCGTCACCGCGATGATGAGGGTGACCAGAAGCCCGCCCCAGGCGGAGGTCTCGACATAGGCAAGCCCAAACCTGCCGCCGATCAGCAGATAGAAGGCGATCACCGGATAGACCAGGAAGAACAGAACTGCATTCAAGGTCTTGGCCGGCGCGCTGGGAATGAGCAGCCAGCCGAGCAGAATGGCCCCCACGGCATAGACGATGTTGACCCGCCAGCGCTCCTCCTGCGGATAGAAACCGTAGACCCACTGCATCAGCTTGTCGCCGATGAAAGGCCAGCAGGCCCCTGCCCCTTCGACATTGCAAAGCTCGCGGTCGGGCGCCACCCAGACGGCGCGCAGGATCGCCCAGTCAAAAATGGTCCAGACAACCCAGAGGCCCGCAATCGCCAGCAGCACTGAGGCCACACCGCTCAAAGGCGTGGGGAACAGGCGCTGGCGCAGCCCCGCCCGCCAGCCTACCGCCGCTGCAGGCGGAGGCAGCAGCGGCGCCTCACTTGTCCTGACGAAGCCAGACGCCATCTCAGCGCTCCACCAGCTTGATGCGGGCGTTGAACCAGTTCATGAACAGCGATGTCAGGATGCTGATCGCCAGATAAACGACAAGCAGCAGCGAGAACACCTCGATGGCCTTGCCGGACTGGTTATTCACCGTGCCACCCGTGTACATCAGATCCGGATAGCCGATGGCGACTGCAAGCGAGGAGTTCTTGGTGAGGTTCAGATATTGGTTTGCCAGCGGCGGGATGATCACCCGCATCGCCTGCGGGATCACCACCAGGCGGAGCGTCTTGGCGCGATCGAGCCCCAGGGCATGGGCGGCCTCGGTCTGGCCGTGGCTGACCGCCAGAATTCCGGAGCGGACATTCTCGGCGATGAAGGCGGCGGTATAGATCGAGAGCGCCAGCAGCAGCGCCACAAATTCAGGCACCAGCGTCATGCCGCCCTTGAAATTAAAGCCCGCAAGTTCGGGGTAGCTCCAGGTCACGGGCCAGCCTGCGAGCGCCAGGCCAAGAAGCGGCGCGATGATGATCACGGCCATCGATATCCACCACACCGGCAGGCGCTGGCCGGTAGCCTCCTGGCGAGCTTTGGCCCAGCGCCGGAACAGCCAGGTGCCGGCAAGCGCCAGGGCGAACAACAGTACGGCAAGCCAGGACCCATCGCCGAAACCGGGATGCGGCGTGATGATGCCGCGATTGGAAACAAAGATACTGCCGAACAGGTCGATGGCCTGCTTGGGGCCGGGCAACGGCTTCAGCACCAGCGCATACCAGATGAAGATCTGCAGCAGCAGCGGAATGTTGCGGACGATCTCGATGTAGACGGTGGCGAAGCGCGACACCACCCAGTTGCGCGACAGGCGCATGACCCCAAGCGCGAAGCCCAGCACGGTGGCGAATGCGATGCCAATGACAGACACCAAAGCCGTGTTCCAGAAGCCGACGAGCAGCGCCTTTCCATAAGAGGAGTTCGAGGAATAGGACAGGATCGAGGTCGAGAGATCGAAACCCGCCGCGCGGTCAAGGAAATCGAAACCGAAGTTCTGGTTCAGCCGCTCGAGGTTGGTCTGCGTGTTGATCACCACCTCGTAGACGCCCCACAGAAGCAGCACGAGAACGATGGCCTGGGCCAGCCAGCCCCTGACCCTCGGATCATAGAACCAGCGTCCCGCGCCAGGCGGCGGCGCGCGGTGAGATACGTCGGCAGGTTGAGCAGTCATTGCACTGAAAAGGCGGAGAGGCCCGCGTCACCGGACGCGGGCCGAGCCAGTATCGTTTAACGGATCGGCGGCGAATACTGCAGGCCGCCGTCCTTCCACAGTGCGTTCTCGCCACGAGCGATCTTCAGCTGTGCAAGGTTGCGCTCGAAGATTTCGGCATAGTTGCCCACCTGCTTGATGGCGTTGTAGGCCCAGTCCGGCCCAAGCCCGAGGCCGGCGCCGAAATCATTGCTGGCTTCGGTGCCATCGGACGCCGTCACCTTGACCGACAGCAGACGCTGGATCTCGGGGTTGGTGGAGTTCTTCATCTCATCCACATTGGCCGAAGAGACGCCAAGCTCCTCGGCCGTCAGAAGCGCGAAATAGACCCAGCGCACGATGTTGAACCACTGCACGTCATTCGAGCGCACCACCGGGCCCAATGGCTCCTTCGAAATGATTTCCGGCAGCACCATGTGCTCTTCCGGATTGGTGAACTTGAGGCGTTCGGCATAAAGGCCGGACTGGTCGGTGGTGAACACGTCGCAGCGGCCTTCCTGATAGGCCTTCAGCACTTCCTCGTTCTTCTCGAAGGCCACCACCTTGTATTCCATCTTGTTGGCGCGGAAGAAGTCAGCCAGGTTCAGCTCCGTGGTCGTTCCGGTCTGGGTGCAGACCGAAGCGCCGTTCAGTTCCATGGCCGACTTGACGCCGAGCTTGGACGGCACCAGGAAGCCCTGCCCATCATAATAGGTAACGCCGGCAAAGGTCAGGCCCAGCGTGGTATCGCGGCTCATCGTCCAGGTCGAGTTGCGCGAGAGCACGTCAATGACTCCGCTCTTGAGTGCCTCGAAGCGCTCCTTAGCGTTGAGCGGGGCATATTTCACCTTGTTTGCGTCGCCCAGCACGGCGGCTGCCACGGCGCGGCAGAAGTCAACGTCAAGGCCGGACCAGTTGTTATTGCTGTCCGGGTTGGAAAAGCCGATGAGGCCCTGGCTGACCCCACAATTGACGAAGCCCTTGGCCTTGACGTCGTCCAATGTCGCGGCGCTGGCCGCAGATGTGGCCAGCGTGCCCAGAAGACCAGCGAAGGCCAGCCTAGCAATTAATTTCATGGTGTTGCACTCCCGATAAAGTGATTATTCATTTTTCTTACACTGACGCCAGTGTGTCATATGGGTTGCGCAAATCGTCCCATGGGTCAAGTGAGGATTGCTCAGTTCATTCCCACTTGGGGTAACCACGGGGGCCCCGCGCCCGCCCTGGCGCGTCCCGTAAGGGCGGAGGCACAGGACGGTAGATAGATCGTTCCGCTGCGCGACGCCTCCGAGCAGTACACACGCAACCACATGAGCGTCACCGACCGCGATCTGAAATCACGATTTCCGCAGGCGCCTGACATCGAGGCAAAGCGGCGGCGGTGATTGCGGGTTTCAGACGGGCGTTCCATCCTTGCGGGTGAGACGGTATTTGCCGTTCTCCTTGACGGCAGCCATGTCCGCTTCAGGGTAACGCACGCGGTCGCCTTCGCTGCGCGTGCCGACCTCGAGGATCACAACCGGGTTTGCGAACCGGTTCACCAGCTCGTGGCCATTGACGCGGCCCGCGATGGCGGCGGAATCGGGCGGCGGATAGATGGT
>NZ_JBIIDX010000180.1:0-6055 GCF_044238155.1 Aestuariivirga sp.
GGTCCCTCATGACCGGCGAGCACATCCGCCATCAGCGTGCGGAAGGTGAGGTCGTGCTGGCCATGGGGGCGGGCGGGCTGACACGGCTCAGAGAGGCGCAGGCCGCCAAGGTGCGGCTGCCGGCGCGCAGCCATGAAGCGATCCTAATCAACACCGGCGGCGGGCTGGCGGGCGGCGACCGCTTTTCCTTCGACATCACCGCCGAGGAAGGCGCGCGGCTGACCGTCACCTCACAGGCGGCCGAACGGGTCTACCGGTCCTTGGGTGCTGATGCCGAAGTGGCGGTGAAGCTATCCGCATGGCGCGGCGCGCAGCTCATGTGGCTGCCGCAGGAGACGATCCTGTTCAACGGCGCGCGGCTCAGGCGGCGGATCGAGGCCGATCTCGCCCCGGAGGCCCGGCTGCTCGCCGTCGAGCCGGTCATCCTCGGCCGCGAGGCGATGGGCGAAACCGTCGAGCAGGTGCAGCTTCATGACCGCTGGCGCATCCGCCAGGGCGGCAGGCTGGTGTTCGCCGACGATCTGGCCATCGATGGCGCGCCGCCCGTCAGCGCCGCAACGCTGGGTGAGGACCGCGCCTTCGCCACCGTTCTGGCGGTGATGCCGGACGCCGAAGACCGCCTCGACCGGGTGCGGACGGCCATCGGCGGCCAGGGGTCGGCCAGCGCCTGGTCTGGCAAGATCGTTGCAAGGATGACAGGGCGTGACGGGTTCGACCTGCGCAAAGCCCTGATTCCAGCCCTCACAGTGCTGGCAGAGCCCGGAGGTCTGCCCAAGACTTGGTCGCTGTGAGGAAAAATTATGCAGCTCACCCCGCGTGAGAAAGACAAGCTGCTTGTCAGCATGGCGGCCATGGTGGCGCGCCGCAGGCTGGAGCGCGGCGTAAAACTCAACCATCCTGAAGCCGTGGCGCTGATCACTGACTATGTGGTCGAAGGGGCGCGTGACGGCCGCAGCGTCGCCGATCTCATGGAGAGCGCCGCGCAGGTGGTGAGCCGCGCCCAGGTCATGGAGGGCATCGCCGACATCATCCATGAGGTGCAGGTCGAGGCGACCTTCCCCGATGGCACCAAGCTCGTCACCGTTCACCAGCCGATCCGCTAGGAGCGCGTCATGATCCCCGGCGAAGTCATCACGGAAGACGGCGATATCGAACTCAACAAGGGCGCCGCAACGGTCACGCTCATCGTCGCCAATACCGGCGACCGGCCCATCCAGGTCGGTTCGCACTATCATTTCTTCGAAACCAACGAGGCCCTGGCTTTTGACCGGGACAAGGCGCGCGGCATGCGGCTCGATATTGCCGCCGGCACCGCTGTCCGCTTCGAGCCGGGCCAGCGCCGCGAGGTGCGGCTGGTGCCGTTCGGCGGCAAGCGGCGCATCTTCGGGTTCCAGCAGAAGATCATGGGAGAGCTCTGACATGGCCACCATCTCCCGTGCCAGCTATGCCACGATGTACGGCCCCACCGTGGGTGACCGGGTGCGGCTCGCCGATACCGAACTGTTCGTCGAGGTCGAGAAGGACTTCACCGTCTATGGCGAGGAAGTAAAATTCGGCGGCGGCAAGGTCATTCGCGACGGCATGGGCCAGTCGCAGGCAACGCGCGCCGAGGGGGCGCTCGATACCGTCATCACCAATGCGCTGATCGTCGATCACAGCGGCATCTATAAGGCTGATGTTGGCCTCAAGGATGGGCGCATCGCCGGCATCGGCAAGGCGGGAAACCCTGATACCCAGCCGGGCGTGACGCTCATCATCGGTCCGTCGACCGAGATCATCGCCGGCGAAGGCCGCATTCTCACGGCAGGCGGCGTTGACACCCATATCCACTTCATCGCGCCCCAGCAGATCGAGGAGGCGCTCTACTCCGGCGTCACCACCATGTTGGGCGGCGGCACCGGGCCCGCGCATGGCACGCTGGCCACCACCTGCACCGGCGCCTGGCACACCATGCGGATGATCGAGGCCGCGGATTCATTTCCCATGAACCTCGGCTTCATGGGCAAGGGCAACGCCTCGCTTGCCGCGCCGCTCGAGGAAATGATCCTGGCCGGCGCCTGCGGCCTCAAGCTGCATGAGGACTGGGGCACCACCCCCGCCGCCATCGACAACTGCCTTGCCGTGGCGGACCGCTTCGACGTGCAGGTGGCGATCCACACCGACACGCTGAACGAGTCCGGCTTCGTCGAGAAGACCATCGCCGCCTTCAAGGGCCGCACCATCCACACTTTCCATACCGAGGGTGCGGGCGGCGGCCACGCGCCGGATATCATCAAGGTGGCAGGGCTCGCCAATGTGCTGCCGTCTTCCACCAACCCGACGCGGCCCTATACAAGGAACACCGTGGCCGAACATCTCGATATGCTGATGGTCTGCCATCACCTGTCGCCACGCATTCCCGAGGACATCGCCTTTGCTGAAAGCCGCATCCGCAAGGAGACGATCGCGGCGGAAGACATCCTCCACGACCTCGGCGCCATCTCGATGATGTCGTCGGACAGCCAGGCCATGGGCCGGGTGGGCGAGGTCATCATCCGCTGCTGGCAGACCGCGCACAAGATGAAGGTGCAGCGCGGCAGCCTGCCCGGCGACGGCCGGGCGGACAATGCGCGGGTCAAGCGCTATGTCGCCAAATATACGATCAATCCCGCCGTCGCCCAGGGCATCGGCCATGAAGTGGGCTCGGTCGAGGTGGGCAAGCGCGCCGATCTGGTACTGTGGAATCCGGCCTTCTTCGGCATCAAGCCGGAGATGGTGCTGCTCGGCGGCTCGATCGCGGCAGCGCCCATGGGCGATCCCAACGCTTCGATCCCGACGCCGCAGCCAGTGCATTACCGCCCGATGTTCGCCAGCTTCGGCAAGCTGATGGAGAATTCCGCCGTCACCTTCGTGAGCCGCGCCGCGCTCGATCACGGACTGAAGGCCAGGCTCGGCGTTGCGAAAAAGCTGGTCGCGGTGGAGAACACGCGGGGCGGCATTTCCAAGGCCTCGATGATCCACAACAGCGCCACGCCGGCAATCGAGGTCAATCCGGAAACCTATGAGGTGCGCGCCGACGGCGAACTCCTCACCTGTGAGCCGGCCAGTGTGCTGCCCATGGCGCAGCGCTATTTCCTGTACTGATGACCAGGCGCGCCACATCCTTCCGCCGCACCGAAGTCCCCGGCGAACAGCCCTTCGACCTGGTGACGCTCGACGCCGATCAGCGCCACATCCGGCGCAAGCGCATCACGCTGGCGGGCGGCGAAGACATTCTCATCGACTTTGAAAAACCGGCCCATCTCGAACATGGCGACCGGCTTATCCTCGATGACGGCCGCGTGGCGCAGGTGGTGGCCGCAAGGGAAGAGCTGATGGAAGTGAGGGCGGCGGGTCCGCGACATCTGACGGAGCTTGCCTGGCACATCGGCAACCGGCACCTGCCGGCCCAGATCGGCGATGGCCGGATCCTGCTGCGCCGCGATGCCGTGATCCGCGCCATGCTGGAGGCGCTGGGCGCCACCGTACAGGACGTCATCGAACCGTTCTCGCCGCAGCATGGCGCCTATCACAGCCATGCACATTGAGCCCCGCCAGCTTCTGTTGCTCCTGACCTGGATGTCGCCGGCCTTTCCGACCGGCGCCTTCGCTTATTCGCATGGGCTCGAATGGGCGATCGAGTCCGGCAAGATCAAGGATGGCGAAGCGCTGAAGGCGTGGATTGAAGATCTGCTGACGCGCGGCTCCGGCTGGAATGATGCCGTGCTGTTCGCCCGCTGCTGGGAAGACTCCCCATCGGAGCTCAATGAACTGGCGCTGGCGCTTGCCGTGTCGCGGGAGCGCCATCTCGAGACCACCCAGCTGGGCCGCGCCTTCCGCATCGCAGCCGGGGTGTTTGCAGCACCACCGCTGGACGATGACGAGATCGCCTATCCGGTGGCGGCGGGTGCCGCCTGTGCGGCAATGGGCATCAGCCGCGCCGATGCGCTTCTCGCCTTTCTCCAGGGGTTTTCCGCCGCGCTGGTTTCCGTCGCGGTGCGCCTGGTTCCGATCGGCCAGACGGCGGGGCTCGAAACGCTGCGCGATCTCGCGCCCGTGATCACGGCCGTGGCCACGCGGGCCGCAATCGCCGGCCTCGAAGATCTCGGCGCCATCACCATCGCGGCGGATATCGCCGCGATGCGCCACGAAACCCAGCACAGCCGCGTGTTCCGCTCATGAGCAAAGCATCCTCCCACGGCCCATTGCGGGTTGGCATCGGCGGGCCCGTCGGGTCCGGCAAGACCACGCTCACCGAAAAGCTGTGCAAGGCGATGCGGGACAAATACTCCGTTGCGGCCATCACCAACGACATCTACACGCGCGAAGACGCGCTGATCCTCAACCGCCTGCAGGCGCTGCCCGAGGACCGCATCATGGGCGTGGAAACCGGCGGCTGCCCGCACACCGCGATCCGCGAGGATGCCTCAATCAACCTCGCCGCGGTCGATGAAATGGTGAAACGCCATCCCGGCCTCGATGTCATTTTCATTGAATCGGGCGGCGATAATTTGGCTGCCACCTTCTCACCCGACCTCGCGGATATCTCGCTCTATGTGATCTCGGTCTGCCAGGGCGAAAAGATTCCGCGCAAGGGCGGCCCGGCCATCACCCGCTCCGATCTGCTGATCATCAACAAGGCCGATCTCGCGGTGCATGTGATGGCCGATCTCGATGTCATGGACAGCGATACGCGGCGGGTGCGCGGCGGGCGGCCCTATGTGTTCACCGACATGCTGCGCCAGAAGGGCCTGGATGAGGTGATCGCCTTCATCGAGACGGCTGGAGGTCTCGATACTGCGTGATTCGACATCAAACGCAAGCACTCAAAAGATATCAAGCCAGGTACGGGCGTGAAGATCCGATACAACCTCGATTATCCATCGCGCAAATACACGACTTCAGAGGCCGAGAACGATTTTGCTGGAGACAGACGCGAAGGTGCATCCCTGCTGAGTCAGATCGGGATATTCCAACTTCACCAATGGCACTTCCTTGGGCGCCCCGATCCGGCATACGCTCTTGCCTGCCCTGTAAGCCTCAGTCGCATGATGCCTTTTTGTCAGCTCTAGAGATCTTTACCACTGAACTGGACTTGATAATTCATAATCACGCGCAGTTCGTCTGAATCAAGCCTTACAGGAATCCGGTCGGACTCATCGCTCTCAGGACCAACATTGTCGCTTTGCAGGATTGCGTACCGCACGCCCAGCGACAGTGGCGACAGCCAGCGCGGAGAATTCTCAATAGCGGAAAAACTGTAATCAGCGGAAAAATCATACTCGTACCACTTGGCACGCCCTGATGCCACATGTGTGTCGAGCGCGGCTTGGGCACCAAGCGTCAGTCCCTCGAGGCCAATGCCCGAGAGATCATAGGTTGCGCCTAACAGAGCAGCCTGTTCTTCTGCCCGGGCAAATACGCCGATGATCATGTTGGTGTAACCTGGCCACATGCCATAGGGGTAGCGCCAGTCATTATCCGTTCCGTTGGCGGTGTAGCCCGCCATAAGGGTTAGATCACCACGCCGGACCTCCCCCAGTACACCGCCCATCCAGGTCACGAATTCAGAGCCAGTGAGTAGCTGATCACCTATTCCGGACTGTATCATGAACTGTGCCGACAGCTTGATGTGATCACCATCCAACTGCCCCGTCATCCAAGACCCGTCCGTGTAAGAGGAGGCCAGAAGATTTGGAACCACATAAAGTGATGTCTTCAGCGAAAGATCTTTATCAGGAGCGAAAGAGAGGCCTCCCAGATACATCGGCTCATCTTGGTCAACTCCGGCAATTTTCGCCATATTGACGAAATCATCCGCATCACGCGTTTTCATTCGTGTGAGGTAACCAGCGTAGTAGGACAGAAGACCAAGATCACCTTTCAGCGATATGCCCTCGAAGGTATTGGGCACCATGCGGTTATCATGCGGGTTTACCTCCGGCTGATCTACCAACTGGCGGTAAAAGGTCAGCACTTGGTCTTCGTAGCGAAGGGCCGCATAGGCTTGGCCCAGGACCGAAAAACCGTCCTGATC
>NZ_JBIIDX010000049.1:0-20364 GCF_044238155.1 Aestuariivirga sp.
GTCAGGCCACAGGCTCGAAAACAATATTTCCTAGCGCAACGCAACGGTCCTGGAGTTTATTAGCCTTTGAAAAACACAACGCTCATGTCTGAACGACTCGTTTGGCAAGGGCAAGGCCCGCGAGCCCTATGTGAACCACCTGGTCGAGGTCGCCCATCTCGTCACCGAGGCCACCGGAGGAGCGGACATCGATCTTGCCATCGCAGCGGTGCTGCATGACGCGATCGAGGATGCGGGGATCAAGGCAGCCCAGATCGAGGCCCTGTTCGGTCCTCAGGTGGCCGGGCTTGTCCTCGAGGTCACCGATGACAAGTCCCTGCCGCCATCCACCCGCAAGCAACTCCAGGTGGAGACGACCCCTCACAAGTCACCCTGGGCCAAGATGATCAAGCTGGCCGACAAGACATCTAATCTCCGCTCCATCCGCCTTTCACCGCCGCCATGGCCGCTGGAAAGAAAGCGCGCGTATCTGCGGTGGTCACAGGCGGTCGTGGCCGGTGCACGGGGTGTCAATGCCGCACTCGAAAATGCTTTTGACCTGGCGCACTCAACGCTCGAGGCCGTCCTCGTCGACAGGGCCTGAGGAGACGCCACCGCCACTCCCGGCCAGGAGAGCTACGGAGTGGCTGTTTGCTCCATCTGATTGCGGCCCGCACTGACACAGACGCGGCCTTGCGCCAGTCCGACGAAGCCTGCCGCGGGATCCGGGCTGGTGCCCTCGAGATGCCCCGGGACTGGCAGGCCTCATTGGATGCGGATTCGAATGGCATGGCCAGATTTTGTAGGCGGGGTCGCAGGCCCCTGACACGGACAACATCAGGCGGAAACTTCAATACTGTCTTGGCGAATATGGCGATGTCTGAGCATGTGGGAAGTCCGCCATGCCTGACTGACAGACGTGCGAAAGACACGCGAATATTTGACTGACCTCAAGACGACGTGGTCATAAAGGCGGGCGACGATCGATTGATCCGGCTCTGGCCGCTCTGAGCAGTTCCTCCGTATATATGCTCCGCGGCATGGCGCAGAGTTCGGCCGGTGCCCTACTCTCAACCAGTTTCCCCTGATGCAGAACGGCGATCCGCTGGGCAAGGGCCGCGGCAGCGGCGATGTTGTGGGTGACGAAGAGAACAGCCACGCCCTGCGACCGGCTGAGGTCATGAATCAGATGCAGGATCGACGCCTGCACCGACACGTCCAGCGCGGACGTGACCTCATCGCAGAGCAGAAGTGAGGGTTGCGCCGCCAGGGCGCGGGCGATCGCCACCCGCTGGCGTTCGCCGCCCGAAAGCTGCGCGGGGTATCGTGCCAGATAACGCGGGTCGAGACCCACCTCTGCCAGACGGCTGGCCGCAGCGGCATGGATGTCGGTGCGGCCCATGTCAAAATAGAGACGCAGCGGCTGGGCCATGATCTCTTCCACCGTATGTCGCGGGTTGAGTGAGGAGTCGGGGTTCTGGAAAATCAGTTGCACCGTGCGGCGCCTCGCCCGTTCGCTCGCTGCTTCACCGCAGATGATCTTGCCGCCGGAAAGCGGCCACAGTCCCGCGATGGCCCGCAGCACCGTCGACTTGCCGCTGCCGGATTCTCCCACCAACGCAACGATCTCGCCCTGCATCACTGTCAGGCTCAGGCCGCTTATCGCCGGCTTCTCTTGCGCTGCGCCCCAGCCTGCCAATCTCCGGCGGCGATAGGTGACGGTGACATCTTCCAGCTGCAGTACGGGCACTGCCGAAGTGATCGGCACGGCGTCTGGCTGATCGCTGGCGTCCGCCCCCCGTTCCTTCTCCGACGGATGGCGGCATGCCACGAGGTGTCCCGGTTCCAGAGGCTCTAGCGGGGGCTGGTCGCCCGCGCAGGTGGGGCTGGCACACGGGCAGCGCGGCAGGAAACTGCAACCCGACGGCCGCTCTGACAGGCCGGGCGGCGCGCCGGCAATGGGCCTTGGAAGGGCAGCGCTGGATAGGCTGGGAACCGAGGCCACCAGGGCTTTCACATAGGGATGGCGCGGTGCCATCAGCACCTGGCTGGTTTCGCCATATTCGACGATCCTCCCGGCATACATCACCGCCAGCTTTTGGCAGAGCTGTGCGAGTACGCCCAGATCGTGACTGACACAAACAGCCGCCATCGGGCGCTGTTGTCTGATCTCGCCGATGAGCTCGATGATCTGCTGCTGGGTGGTGACATCGAGTCCGGATGTCGGTTCATCGAGCAGCAAAAGCCGCGGCTCGCCGGCAAGCGCCACGGCGATCGCCACGCGCTGCAACTGCCCGCCCGAAAGCTGGTGCGGATAGCGCCTCGCCATGGCCTCGGGATCGGGAAGCCGCACTTGCCGTAGAAGATCGAGGGTCCGCTGCGGGCGATCCGACGCGGCAAGCCCGCTGTGCAGCCGCAGCGCTTCGTCGATTTGCTGGCCAACCCGCATGGACGGCGTCAGGGCGGTGCCGGCATTTTGCGGCACCATGGCCACTTCGCCGCCACGCAGCACGTTGAGTTCGCTGTCACGGCGATTCAGCAGCGAAACCCCGCCGAAGCTTGCCGCGCCGCCAGCGAGATGAAGACCGTCCTTGATCAGTCCCAGCATGGCAAGCAGCAGCGTGCTCTTGCCCGAACCAGACTCGCCCGCGATACCAAGTGACTCGCCTTCCGCTACGTCCAAGCTGACGCGGTCGATTACCGGGCGCGCTGCCGCGTCGGCGCCATTCGATGTGACGGAGAATTTCTCGATGGTCAGCAGGGTCATGCGTGCGGTACCCGCCCGGACCGCCCGACCCCCAGCGCCTTCGCCCACGCGTCGACCGCCAGATTGACGCCAATGATCAGGCTGCTGAGGAAAATCATCGGCCAGATCACCGTCCATGGCGCGCTCCGCATGATGCCGCGCGCGTCCGAAATCATCTGGCCCCAGTCCGGCGTCGGCGGCGCCACGCCCATGCCGAGGAACGACAGCGAGCTGACGGCGAGAAATATCCACGACCATTGCATCGCGGCCTGCACGGCCAGACTGTCACGAATGTTCGGAAGAATTTCCTTGAGGGCAATTGTCCAACGGCTCTCGCCACGCACCTGCGCCGCGAGCACGAAATCCCGGGTAACAAAATCCAGCGCGGCGCTGCGCGCCAGATAGACCACCGCAAGACCATAGGAAAAGCCGAGCAGCGGGATGAGCGCCACGGTGCTGCTGCCAAGTGCCGCCACGAACAGCATGACCAGAAGAATCCACGGGACAGCCACCATGGCATCCACCACGCGCATAACTGCGGCATCGAGCCGCCCGCCAGTGAGCGCCACGATGATGCCGAGCACCGCCCCCCAGGCCATTGCGAAGAGGGTGGAAAGCGTGCTGATCAGCATCGCCTCGCGGCCGCCGAGCAGCGTGCGGCTGAATACATCGCGGCCGAGCCGGTCAGTTCCGAAGAGATGCGTGAGTGACGGTGGCTGCAGGATCGCTGCGGCATCCTGCGAGGCCGGGTCATGGGGCACGATCAAGGGAGCAGCGAGCGCAATCAGTAGCTGCAGGGCTACGATCGCAATACCTGCCGCGCCCGATGGCTGCCACAGCACGGCGGCCAGGGTGGCGCGCCAGCCGGTCATGCCCGGTAGGTCCTGAGGCGCGGATTCAACAGCAGGGCCGCGATGTCGGCGGCCAGGTTGGTCAGCACATAGGTGATGCCGAAGATCAGCGCGATCGCCTGCACCAGTGGCAGATCGCGGTCTCCCACCGCATCGACGGCGAGCCTGCCGAGCCCCGGATAGTTGAACACGCTTTCGACGATCACCACGCCACCGAGCAGCCAGGCTATGGTGAGTCCGATGACGCTGATGACGGGGAGTAGTGAGTTGGGTACCACATGCCGCAACACGATCTGCCGCCGCGGTACACCCTTCAGCCGGGCCATCAGCACGAAGTCGCTGTCCATAACGTCGATCACCGAGGCCCGTACCATGCGCATGATATGCGCGGCCAGCACCATGCTCAGCACCACGGCGGGCAGGACCGACGCCACTGCCATATCGGCAACAGGCGCCTTGTAGCCGATGGTGACCACGCCCGCTGTCCAGCCCAGCCCGATGGCGAACACCAGGATCAGCAGCGTGGCGGAGACGAATTCCGGGATGGTCATTGCCACCAGTGCGGTTCCCGATGTGGCAAGATCGAGAGGCCCATCGCGGCGCAGGCCCGCCATGATGCCGAGAAACACCGCCAGCGGTATGCCCATCAGCGCCGACGCTGCGGTGAGGATGAGCGTGTTGCGCAACCGCCAGCCAACGATCTCGGCAATCGGCTTGTCGCGCTGCATTGAGGTGCCGAGATCGCCCGTGATGAGATTGCCAGCCCACTGGGCGAAGCGTGCCACTGGCGAGGCATCAAGCCCCATGCGCGCGCGGCAGGCCTCCAATAAGGCGCCCTTGCCGTCGCGCCCGAGGTGAGCGGTGCAGGCGTCACCCGGCATCAGTTCAAGCCCGATGAACACCATCACGGAGATCAGGATCAGCGTGAGGAGAGAGGTGGCGGCCCGACGGACGATCAGACCGAACATTCGCCTGCTCTCATCAGGCTCATTTCGGAACGAAGTCCACCAGGTGCCAGCGGATGAAATCCTCGTCGAGCGGCTTCAGCCCCTGAACATCGGCGGTCAATACCCGCAGGCCGTTCTGCCGATAGGGAATGAACGTGCCGCCCTCTTCGAAGAGGATGCGTTGCGCCTCCTGATAGAGCGCGCGGGCGGCTGGCAGATCCAGCGTGGCGCGCGCCTTGTCGAGTACCTGGTCATAAGCGGGATTGGCATAATAGCTTTCGTTCCAGGCGCTCCCCGAGCGGTAGGCCTCGTTCAGGATCTGGTCGGCCGGGCGCGCGCTCCATGACGTCATGGCGACAGGAACCTTCATCCAGACATCGTCCCAGTAGCCGTCGGACGGGGCCAGCGTCAGTTTCACGCGGATCCCGGCCTTGGCCGCCTGCTGCTGGTAGACTTCGGCGAAGCGCACCATTCCGGGCTCGAGATCGGCGGTATGGACTTCGATGTCGATGCCATCGGGATAGCCGGCCTCGGCGAGCAGCTTCTTGGCGCCTTCGGGGTCCGGCGGGCATGCGAGCTGGGCCCGGAACGGATCGTTCGCCTTCACCGGCTGGTCGCATCCGGTGACGCCGTTGCCGTCGCCCACCATCAGCTTCATCATCTCCGCGCGGTCGACGGGAATGCGCATCGCCTTGCGCACCCTCCAGTCGGTGAACGGCGCGGTGTCAGTGCGGAACACCAGCCCGAACCAGCCGCCCGCCGGGTAGTTCTGCACCGTGAAGTCGGGGTTGTCCTTGTACTGCGCAATCTGATCGAGGGTCAGCGTATTGTAATTGAGCTGGCCGGCGAGCATCGCCTGGTTGCGCGCCTCGCTGTCGGGAATGGCGGTGAACACCACCTTGTCGAGCTTGGGCCGGCCCTCCCAATAGGCATCATTGGCGATCAGCACGGTCTGGCCTTCGGGATCATAGCTTTCGATCTTGAAAGGCCCGGTGCCGATGCCGGTCTTGGCGATCCCGGCCCCCGAACCTTCCGGAATCATCCGCACCCGGTAATCCATCAGCAGCAGTGGCAGGCCGGCATGCGGTTTGGACAGCACGATCCTGGCGGTCGCCGGGTCGACCACATCGACCCGCGAAATGAAATCGAGGACCGAGGCCAGCGGCGATTCCAGCGCGGGGTCCTTGATCCGCTCCAGCGTGTATTTGACGTCGGCGGCGTCGAAGGCCGAGCCGTCGTGAAAGGTGACGCCGGTCTGCAGCTTGAGGGTCCATTCCGTGGCGGTTTCATTGGCGGTCCAGGACGTGGCAAGCTCGGGCGCGGGCTCGCCGTTATCGTCCTGGCGCACCAGCCTAGAATAGACCATGTCGTTGACTTCATAGAAGCGGTTGGGCGATATTGGATCAAGGCTTTCCTTGCCACCATAGCTCAAGTCATTGGCACGCCGGAAAACCTTCTCCGCGGCAGCCTCGCCGGCGGTGACGGCAATCGCGCTGGAAATCACTGCCCCGGCAATCAGAAGTCGTAGCATGGTGGATCCTCCCCTGGTGGCCGCCGCAGTCTCTCTTTGCGGCACGGCCCATGACAACCCCAACATCGTTGGATAATCGTCATGAACGTATGATGACACATTGTGGCACGCTCGAAAACAGCCCGGGGACAACGCAAATGCTAGTATCAACCTATAATATCCAATGGGGCAAGGGCCGCGATGGCCTGGTCGATCTTGACCGGGTAGCCCGCACCGTGGCGGAGGCTGACGTCGTCGGACTCCAGGAAGTGGAGCGCAACTGGCGGGAGATGGAACATGCCGACCAGGTCCAGCGCCTCGCCGAACTGTTCCCGGACCGGCATGCGTTCTTCGCGCCTTCGATCGACATCGATGGCAGCAGCCGCGGCGCGGATGGCCGGGTGGTGAACCGCCGCCGCCAGTATGGGCTGATGGTGATCTCGCGCTGGCCGGTCTTGACGGCCCGCAGCTTTCCACTGCCGTCCTATCCCGTCCACGGTCACCTGAATGATTCCAGCATCCTGCTCGAAACCGTGATCGGCCATCCCGCTGGGCCGTTCCGGTTCTATGTCACCCACCTCAACTACGTCTCGGAGCGCCAGCGGCTGATTCAGACCCGGCAGATCATCGACGTCATCGCCGATGCGCCGCAGCAGGGCGGGCCGATCACCGGGCCGGGCGTTCCCGCCTCGGAGTATGGCGCCGACTGGATCGCCATCGCCAAGGACGAGGTTCCGCCCATGCCGGGTCCGGCGATCCTGCTGGGCGATTTCAACATGATGCCGAACTCGCCCGAATATGCGCTGCTCACCGGCCCGGCGGGCCCGGACTATGGCCGCCTTGCCGAGCATGGCCTGTTCGGGGATGCGCTTACGCTGGCCGGGATGAGCGAGCAGGCCGGCATCACGTATCCCGCCAATGACATGGAACAGGCCAAGCGGATCGACCACATTTTTGTCACGCTGGAATTCGCCGGCTTGGTGCGCCGTGCCTGGGTTGATGAGGCGGCGGACGCCTCTGATCACCAGCCGGTGTATGCGGAACTTGACTGGGGACTGCGGCGGGGCGGGTCACTTTAACTTTCGTTTGGCCGCCCCAGTTGTTGCCGATATGGTCTCTTCGATGAGTTCCACTTAGAGAATCGGCATTACCGCAAACTCGGCAGTCAAAGAGTGAGCGAGGTGCACGAGCGCGAGAAGGCCCATAAGAATGAAAACGGAAAAAAGGCTTGTTATCAGCGTCTGGATGAAAGAGCTCTGCGCGCCGATGAAGACAAGCCCCAAGAACACCAGCGCGACGCCCGCTACGAGGATGACCCAGACAATCTGCATGATGGTTCTCGTCTTGGTGGACACCCTCAGTCCGCGCATTTCAACGGCGTCGCCCAGGAAGTTGAGCTGGGCAGCATTCCAGATATTAGATTCGTTGTAACGGAAGAACGACTCGAACATCTCATTCAGATACGCAGTCGTCTGCTCGCTCATCTTTATCTTGTGGCATTCCCGTCCGAGATCCAGAGTGAGGGTGTATGATCTCCATCTGGGGGTACATCCCCTTGACGACCGGCCGCCAGACTGGACCTGGCGACAGTTCTCCAGCGAGGCTTGGGGAGGAACAGGGAGAACCTCGTCCGGCACCTTGTAGACGAATATGCTCTTCAGGACGAGGCAGAGGCGCTCGAGCTGCTGGACAAGCCGGCACCCAACGATGACGTTCTGGAGTGGTACTCGCGGCGCGGTAGCGCCAGCGCCTACTACGAACTGCAGAAACTGGATCTCGGCCCGGAACTGGGTGTGAGCGGCAGCCGAGGCGCGATCTGCTTTATCGACGGGCCCTGTCCCGGTAATGACAGCCTGATCGTGACGGCACAGGACATGACCAGCCTGTCCTTGTTGCGGGCGAGACTAAACGAGATCGAGGCTGGCATTCTCGTGAGGCCAGCAATGTGGTGACAAAACCAACAGTGATTGGCCACCACACCGAATACATGATCGCGGGACAAGCTTGGTCTGAATTCATGGCGCCGCTCGATGCGCCATGAGAAACACTCATGTCCAGACCCAGGCCCAATATGGTCGTCAGTGACGATTGCATCCACATCTATGCGGATAGCGACTGCTCTGGCCACAAGGCAAGTTCCGCCATCCTCAAGGCGGAAGCGGCCAACTGTCACAAAACCTTCGTACAAATCAGGTTTACGATAGTAAGCCGAACAGGGCCTGGAAATGCTGACCCTTCCGATTACGCCTCAGCACTATCGTGCCATATTCATATCCGACGTTCATCTTGGCACAAGGCGGGCTCAGACGGCAGCACTTCTCGATTTTCTCAGGGCTACCGAATCTGATCAGCTTTATGTTGTTGGAGATTTCATCGACAACTGGTCCTTGCGCAAGGAATGGCACTGGGACCAGCTTCACAATGACGTCATCCAGAAACTTCTTCGCAAGGCACGAAAGGGTACAAAACTCGTCTATATTCCTGGCAATCACGACGAGAACTTCCGCCACTTCCTGAATCTCAGGTTTGGCCGTGTGGCCGTGCTGGAGGAAGCTGTACACATATCTGCAAATGGCAAACGCTATCTCGTGCTGCACGGCGACAAGTTCGATGGCGTGGTGCGCTTTGCCCCCTGGCTCGCAAAACTGGGCGACAGTGCCTATGAATTCTCAATGGAGCTCAACACCATCGTAAATGGCGTCCGGCGCCATCTCCGGCTGCCCTACTGGTCACTCTCGGCCTATCTCAAGAACCGAGTGAAGAAAGCAGTCGAGTTCATCTCCCACTTCGAAGATGCCGTTGTGCGCGAAGCACGTGCCCGAAATTGCGAGGGTGTGATCTGCGGACACATCCACACGCCAGACGATCGCTACATTGACGGCATTCACTACCTGAATGACGGTGACTGGGTTGAAAGCTGCACGGCCCTTGTCGAGCACGTTGACGGCAGATTCGAGATCATAAACTGGAACATGGCAAAGACTGCCGACATCACGGAAGCTCTGCATGCGCATTCTGATCGTGACGGATGCCTGGTCGCCACAGGTTAACGGCGTCGTAAGAACACTCAATGCTCTGATCGGCGAGTTGCGCGCCAAGGGTCACGATGTTCGCACCATCGATCCCGGTGGCCGGGCATCGTGGCCGATGCCCTTCTATTCGGAGATTACCCTCACCGGCACAAGCGTCGCGCAGATGACCGCAGAAATTGCTGCAATCGCGCCTGATGCCCTGCACATCGCAACCGAAGGACCGCTGGGCTGGACGGCCCGTCGGGTCTGCCTAAGGGAGGGCCTCCGCTTCACCACCGGCTTTCACACGCGCTTCGCCGAATATGCTGCAGCCCGGCTCCCAATACCCGGTGTCCTAAGCCTAGGCTGGCAGGTTCTCAGGCAGTTTCATCGCCCGAGCCAGGCCGTCATGGTGCCAACAAAATCGATTGGCGCGGAACTGGACCGGCGTGGCTTCGAAAATGTAAGGATCTGGACGCGTGGCGTAGATCGCAGCCTGTTCAGGCCCTATGCGCGCGACCACCTGGATCTGCCGCGTCCGATCATCCTCTATGCGGGCCGGCTTGCCATCGAGAAGAGCATCGATGACTTTATCGCCCTCAAAATGCCTGGCACGAAGGTGCTTGCTGGCGATGGCCCGGAGCGGGCCCGACTCCAGAAACTCGCGCCGGAGGCCCATTTCCTCGGCTTCCTGCATGGCGAAGACTATGCACGAACGCTTGCCGCTGCCGATGTCATGGTGTTTCCGAGCCTGACAGATACATTCGGGCTCGTGATGCTCGAAGCCATGGCGTGCGGAACACCGGTGGCTGCGTACAATGCACCGAGCCCTCTCGATGTTGTCGAGGATGGCGTAACAGGTGCCATCGCCAACACGCTAGAGGAGGCGGTCACTCGTGCTCTGACGCTGAACCGCGCCATGGTTTGCGAGGCGTCCATGCACTTCAGCTGGAAGACCTGTGCTGACCTGTTCGAGTCCTGGCTGGTGCCCTGTGGACGCCTCCCAACGCGCGGCCATACCGGCCTTTTCACCCGTATCTTGCCACGCTGAATGGCGTCACCGATCCGCAATGAGCCTGTCATCTGGCTGTAGTTCGCTTCGGACTAAAGCTCTGGGAAGAGGATCACGCGATGCTCAGGATCGAAAATCTCGGAAAGCGGTTTGGAGAGAACGCAGCTCTGTCAGGCTTCTCGGCTGACATAGAGCATGGGTCGTTTGTCGGCGTTATCGGCAGGTCAGGAGCAGGAAAGTCCACCCTCTTACGCTGCATCAACCGCCTGATCGAGCCTACGGAGGGCCGTGTCAGTCTTGACGGCCGAGATGTCACCCATCTGCGTGGCAAGGCTCTGCGCGACTGGCGGGCTTCCTGCGGCATGATTTTTCAGCAATTCAATCTTGCTGGCCGCCTTGACGTTCTCACAAACGTCCTGATGGGTCGCATCAATCACATGTCACTCATTCCCAGTCTTCTCAAGATATGGCCTGAGAGTGAGATACTCTTGGCTCTCCATGCGCTTGATCGGCTTGACCTCGGTGACTTCGCAGGCCAGCGTGCAGAAAGTCTGTCTGGTGGACAGCAGCAGCGCGTTGCCATCGCCCGTACACTGGTACAGAATCCGCTTATCATCCTGGCAGATGAGCCTGTTGCATCACTCGATCCCCGCAATACGGCAATCGTCATGGACGCCTTGCGCGACCTCAACATTGAAGCAGGAATGACGGTCATCTGCAATCTGCACTCGCTCGAACTGGCACGAAATTACTGCTCGCGCCTCATAGGCATGAAAGCCGGACGAATCGTTTTTGATGGTGTCCCGGAAATGCTGACAGACGAGGCAGTTATTGATCTCTACGGACTTGAAGCAAACGACGTGCTGGCCACTGCGGAGGCAGCAGCACGGAGCTCTGGTGGATCTGCAAGTCTGCAAAGTGCCGCCTGATAACGCCTCCATTCCATCTCACCCCATGAACCAGGAGAATAGATATGTTTACACGCCGTAACGTTCTTGTGGCAGCTGCCGGGCTTGCCACGCTGGCTGTCAGCACCACGGCCGCCCTTGCCGACTGGAAAGCAGACTACCCAGAGCTTATAATCGCTGCAGTGCCGGATGAGAATGCCACTGGAATAGAGAAGCGTTACGAGCCATTCGTTCAGTATCTCTCCAAGCAGCTCGGTGTACCTGTCAAGCTACGCATCGCCAATGACTATGCCGCTGTGATCGAGGGTCAGATTGCTGGCAACATCCATATCGCTCAGTATGGTCCAGCTGCCTATGCCCGCGCCTATATGAATGGCGCCAAGATCGAGCCCTTCGGCATGCAGGTGAACAAGGATGGCACCAAGGGCTACTACTCCGTGTTGTGGGTAAAAAAAGATGCACCCTACCAGAAGCTTGAAGATCTGAAGGGAAAGAACCTGGGACTCGTCGATCCAAACTCGACGTCTGGTAACAATGTGCCGCGTTTTGCAATGAACAAGATGGGCATCAAGCCCGAAGATTACTTTGCCAATGTCGTCTATACAGGCAGCCATGAGAACGCCATCATCGCTCTTCAGCAGGGTCAGGTTGATGCTGCGTTCAATTGGTGGAACGACGACAATGAGTCGATGCTGCGTCGCATGGAACGCAAGGGCATGGCCAAATATGACGATTTCCGGATAATCTTCAAGTCGGACATGATCGTCAACTCACCTGTCGCAATGCTCTCCGCATTGCCGGATGATCTCAAGGCCAAGATCAAGGATGCATTCTTTAACGTGGGCAAGAACGACCCCGAGGCCTTCAAGGTGCTGACCGACGGCGAAGCTCAGGTCTGGGCGCCGACATCTCACAAGGATTACGAGGTGATAGTACAACTCAACGAGTTTGTGGACACGTTGCGCAAGCAATAATCCTTCGGTTGGGGCCCGGGCGTCTATGTTTCACCGGGCCTCACTTCCAAAAGAACTCTGATGACTGCTGTATCTCCGGCTCAGTCCCGAATCGAAAAACTGTCGGCTGCCTATGCAGCCGAAGTCAGTACCAAGCGCAGGCACTTCCTGGTCGCGACAGCGGTATTTGCTTTGGTCGTTCTCG
The DNA here is from genome assembly GCF_044238155.1 of Aestuariivirga sp. Classification (GTDB taxonomy): domain Bacteria; phylum Pseudomonadota; class Alphaproteobacteria; order Rhizobiales; family Aestuariivirgaceae; genus Aestuariivirga. The sequence continues at coordinate 12,123 of NZ_JBIIDX010000049.1, forward strand.
TGTCAGGATGGCTGGCAGAGATTGATACAGGGCTGTTCTTTTCGAACATCCACAAGTTTCCAAACTATATTGGTCGTATCTTTCTTCTCGACTCGGGCCCTTACGCCGGATCCTTCGTACTTTATGACGTCCCTGGCTGGTTCTGGGGGCTTGGCAAGTGGCTCCGCCTGCTGGGCGATACCCTCCTCATTGCCTATGTGGCAACTGTCTTTGGCGCTGTTTTTGGCGTTCTTCTGAGTTTCCTTGCGGCATCCAATCTGGGGGTATCATCTGCCATCGCGTTTGCGGTTCGGCGCATTCTCGAATTCTGCCGGACAGTTCCTGAACTGGTCTTTGCCCTGATCTTTGTGATGGCTTTTGGCCTCGGACCCGTTGCAGGGGTACTTGCGATCATTGTCCACACTACCGGCGCGCTCGGGAAACTTTTCTATGAAGTGCTGGAAAACATCGACCAGAAGCCGGTGGAGGGTCTCATTGCCAGTGGTGCGTCATGGACAAAGACCATGCGGTTTGCGGTGATGCCACAGGTGCTATCAAATTTTCTCAGTTATGCACTGCTACGCTTCGAGATCAACGTACGCGGCGCCTCTGTGATGGGCTTCGTCGGAGCTGGTGGGATTGGTCAGGATCTCATGGAAGCGATCCGCAAGTTCTATTACCCAGATGTCTCGGCAATTCTGCTTCTGGTCATCATCACGGTCACCCTCATTGATTTTGCTACTGAGCGCATTCGTCACCGTTTCATTTCGGAGACACACTGACATGCAGCGAAAACCGGGCTACAGCGATGTTGAGGAGGCTGCAATCCGTACCCGCTACGCCGAAAGCTTCAAGCCGGCTAGCCGATCCGGCTGGCTAGTTGCTGCCGCAGTTATTACCTTGCTGGCTTTTGGACTGTGGCATCTCGGATTTTCGCTCAGCAAACTGGTCGCCGGTTTGGGCAGCCTCGGTAAGTTCATAGTCTTGATGTTTCCGCCAGAATGGGGAGATAGCGCCAGCCTCTGGCGGTACATACGCGCCCTTGGGGAAACGGTGGCAATTGCCCTCCTTGGCACTCTGATTGCAGCAATCGTTGCGCTTCCTCTCGGTTTTTTGGCGGCCCGGAACACCACCGTCTCGCAAGCGCTTCGGTTCTTCACCCGGCGCGGCTTCGATACTCTGCGGGGGGTGGACACGCTGGTGTGGGCCTTAATCTGGATCAATGTGGTGGGCCTTGGCCCCTTCGCTGGAGTACTCGCCATCGCGATCTCCGATATTGGATCTTTTGGAAAGCTGTTTTCAGAGGCGATCGAGGCGTCCGACCGGAAGCCCGTGGAAGGCGTCGTGGCTTCAGGGGGCGCGCGGCTCCATGCCATAAGGTTCGGCATCGTACCACAAGTTGCGCCTGTGCTGATCAGCCAATACCTCTACTATTTCGAATCCAACACCCGTTCTGCCACGATCATTGGTATTGTTGGTGCGGGGGGGATCGGTTTGCAGCTCTCAGAGATGATTCGAACTCTGGAGTGGCAGACGGTTTGTTTTCTTATCATCATGATATTGATGACGGTTTCCGTAATTGACTTGATATCGACGCGGCTGCGCACTGCAATCGTCGGGCGATCAAACCCGGTAACCTAGCAGCTTCGGTAGATCAACCGGCCTCCGGCAAGGACAGCGGATGGCCGGGAACTCAACTCCGGTAAAATGAGCAGGTCAGCGCGAAGACCAATTTCGATCTGACCTCGATCGGAGAGTCCGCATGCGACTGACGGATTTTCCGATATCAGGGTCCACGCCCGCTCAAGGGGAAGGCTGTTCCTCTCATCGAGATCAAGAGCAGCCCTGAGAGGGGCGGGGTAGTAGTAGTCGGATGCGAGAACATGGCACAGCTCGTTTCGAATTGCATGCTCAGCGCCAATCGCACCATTATGACTGCCCCCGCGCACCACGTTGGGCGCACCGAGCACAACAACATCCCGGGATGATGCGGCTGCTTCAAGTGTTTCGATGTTCATCGGAAACTCTGCAATTTTCGCGCCAAGCGCCCGGAAGCTTTCGCGCTCCGCAACAGTACGATCATCATGAGACAGCAGTTTAACTCCCTTCTCGCATGCGAGCTCAGCCAGATGGCTAATTGCAGCTGGAACATCAGATGCCCGGTCTGCCACCCGGTGCAGCAGTTTCATATAGTCGTCCGTATCCAACATTGCGCGTTCTGCCGCACTTTTGATCTTACTGTCAGTCCGGGTACCCTTGATCGACGGAGCAGTATGATCATTGAACGCCAGAAGGGGCTTTCGCGGACGGTCGAAGAGCGCTTCAACCGCCCCCATCTCATCAAGCGCAAAGGTCTCCCAGCGAATATGAAGGCGGTGATCGCATAGAAGCGCAGACTCTAGACGATCGAGCGCATCGATGATTCGAAGTGCCTGCTCAAGGCTGCGCAGGCCTGGCTCCCATGAGACGGTGACGCCATGATAAGCTGTCGTAATGCCGTTGGCGGCGAGTTGACGATCAGTTTCGATCAGAGCCAGATCGAGCGGAAACATGGTCTTTGGACGTGGCATGATCTGTCGTTCAAAGGCATCGCCATGGATGTCGACGATACCTGGCAGGACCAAGCAGCTAGCCGCGTCCAGACCACCAGATTTTAACGTATGCCCTCGACGGATATCAGCAATGAATCCACCCGAAAGATGAAGGTCGGCGGGTACCAGACCTTCACCAGGCAACAGGCACAAGCCCCCGCGCACCAGGGTTTCGTCGCCGCCCGGCACGGTGATTGTCATGTTCTTCTCCTCTGCTGGGGAAGAACTGATCGATCTTCATGACAGTGTCATGAAAGCTTGGTGAGACGACGCTAGTCCTATCATCAGAAAGGAAAAGCTATGAAAATTTGGTCACTGGTCACCGCAGCTGTCTTGACCGCCGGACTCACGATAGTCCCGGCGGCCGCCGAAACCATTCGTTTGGCCGTCACCGATGTCGAGGGCATGGAGCAACTGCAGCGCGAATATGGCGGTTTTGTCGAGGAACTAGAAAAAGCGACCGGCCTAGATGTCGAATTTACACCTGTTAATAACCGCACGGCGGCCGTCGAGGCCATGCGTGCTGAACAGGTTGACTTTGTTCTTACCGGACCCGCTGAATACGTTGTCTTTGCCAAGCTCACCGATGCAAAGCCGGTGGTCGGCTGGCATCGCCCGGACTATTTCGCCCAAGTCGTCGTGATGGCTGAAGGTGACATCAAGAGTGTCGCCGATTTGAAGGGCAAGAAAGTTGCTTTCGGTGAAATCGGTTCAACGTCCCAGCAACTTGGTCCGGCGCAGGTCCTCGCCGACTCGGGCCTGAAGTACAATGCCGACTACACTGCAGAAATCATAAAGCGAAACGTTGCCGTGGAAGCGATGATTCGCGGCGATGTGCAAGCGGTTGGCATGAATTTTGGTCATCTGAAGTCGGTGCGTGAGAAGTTTCCAGGTCAGAAGTTTGCCGTGGTGGGCCGCGGCCCTGACCTCCCAAACGATATCCTGATCGCGGCGTCGTACGTAAAGCCGGAGACCGTCGAGGCGGTCCGCAAGGCATTTCTCGAGAAGGGCGATGTCCTGATGGCCGGTGTGCTGAAGGGTGAGGATACCCAGAAGTACAATGGTGGTTACTTCGTCGCTACAGTCAATGACGCCGATTATAATTCGGTTCGCGCCATGTATGCGACCATAGGCGCGCCGGAATTCTCAAAGTTCCTTGGTGAGTGAGTGAACGTCGCGTATAAGAATATGAAGATGGCAGCGGGAACGGGTATGCCCGCTGCCATTTCCATATCTGGCCTCTCAAAATCCTTCGGCGCAGGCAAGAGAGTACTCGCGGATATCAGCTTCGACATAAAACCAGGCAGCCTCGTTGCCCTGATCGGAGCCAACGGTGCCGGAAAGTCAACCCTGCTGCGCTGTATTCCGCGACTGATCGAGCCTGATGAGGGCAGTATTCGAGTTCTCGGGTCGGACATGATGGGGGGTCGTCATAGCCTGCGCTACCTGCGCTCCAGGCTGGGCTTTGTTTTTCAAAAGCATAATCTTGTTGGTCGCCTGTCGGCGTTGACTAATGTGGTGCATGGTGCGCAGGCGCGGCGTTTTGGAATTCGCGCGTGGCACCAGAGCATAGCACCGGAAAGCCTGCGATCTGAAGCAGTCGCGTGTCTTGAACGGGTAGGACTGGTTTCCGTAGCGGCTCAGCGGGCCGACTCGCTATCAGGTGGGCAATCACAGCGAGTGGCGATCGCCCGAGCCTTGATGCAAAAGCCTGATATCGTTCTGGCGGATGAACCCGCCGCAAGCCTTGATCCACAAGCGGGTGACGAGGTCATGGCGCTGTTTGCCGATCTGATGCGCCAGGAACAGAAAACAGTTGTCTTCACCTCACATAATCTTACCCATGCGCTTGCCTTTGCTGACCGCGTTATTGCACTAGGATCTGGCAAGATTCTGCTGGATGCGCCCACTCGCGGAATTTCCGAGACGGAACTCCGGGGTCTCTATGGTTGAGCCTATCATGCCCGCACGCATGGTGCGCCCCAGCACGCTGACCTTTGTTTTGATGGTGGCAGTGGCAGCCTTTGTTCTATCGAGTTTTACGACCAGCGGCGTGTCTCTTGAGAAACTGGCGCGCGGTATACCTGCGCTTGGGCGGCTTGCAGGACAGATGTTTCCACCCTCTCTTGAGCGACTGGAACCCGTTCTGTGGTCTCTGCTACAGACCTTTCAGATGGCCGTGGCAGGAACAGTTCTAGGTCTCATTCTGAGCCTTCCGCTGGCCATTCTTGCGGCGCCCAGCCTTTCTCCCCATCCATTCCTCGTTTGGCTCGTGCGCGGGCTCGTTGCGTTTTTCCGAACAGTGCCTGATCTGGTCTGGGCGATTGTCTTTGTCATCGCGGTGGGCCTCGGGCCGGCTGCGGGTGTTTTAGCATTGATGGTTGATACGATCGGATTTGCTGCCCGGTTCTTTGCTGAAGCAATGGAAGAGACGGACAAGGGACCGCGCGAGGCCCTTACAGCCATGGGTGCAAGCCGCAGTGGTATCATCTTCTCTTCAGTAATTCCTCAGGCGCTGCCGTCGATGATCAATACATCGCTGTTTTCGCTCGAGAAGGCCACGCGCGGATCGGTCGTTCTCGGGTTGGTTGGTGCGGGCGGGATCGGGATCGAGCTAAAGGTATCTCTCGAGATGTTCGACTATGACCAGGCCGCAACCATCATTATTGCGATCTTTCTGCTGGTTCTGGCCGTCGAGCGTGCGTCCACCTGGGTGAGGTCCCGCATCCTCTAGAGTCTTGAGTATTGCGCAGAAGTGGTCGATGGCCCGCGTGGGCGGTCCGTCATTAACGATACGTGTAACGGTCACTCCGACGGGATAGTCCGGTACCCCTCTCGCTACGCGCTGGAGCGCCTGTTCGGCTGTCTCACGGCCGCGCGACATGATGCGGGTGACGAGAACGTCGGTGGGCGCTGTTATTTCAACGATATGGACATTTGGGAAACGTGCCAGCGCAACGTCGACAACGGTCCGTGAACAATTGATGCAAACAGTCGCTCCAGCCGCAAGATCGCCCTCGATCGATCGTCCGATCCCATAATGATTGCCATGCGCTCCCCACCACAGTGCGAAGGCATTCTCGGAAAGAGCCGTGTTAAACTCGGCCTCAGTCATCGACACATGGTCTTCAGTTGCCGGTACATTCAGACGCGTCACGAAGCGCCGAGGAAACACAAGGTTGCAATTTCCAAAAAATCTCGCTTTGGCGCCAGTCAGGACCGTATCCTTGCCAGCACCGCTCGGCCCCACGACGAGAACCAGAACTCCCGTGGCAGATTCGTTCACATCACCCTCCGGCCTTCACGCCACACCCTGCGCACCACAGGAAGCCCGTCGCATAGTCGTACCTGAACAAGATCAGCTCGGCGGTCGGGCTCGATCGCGCCGCGGTCATCAAGGCCAGCTGCAGATGCTGGGTTGAGAGTGATAAGCCTGACCGCCTTTGCCAAAGTCATGGCGGGCACGGTCTCAGCTAGTCTGAAAGCCGCTGGAAGCAAGCTGGACGGCACATAATCGGAGGACAGAACATCGAGGTGCCCGCTGGTGGCAACCTCAGCTGCGGAGATGTTGCCCGAATGCGATCCGCCGCGCACAACATTTGGCGCGCCCATCAGCACGGCAAGGCCTTTGCGATGGGCGGCCTGTGCCGCTTCGCGGGTTGTGGGGAACTCAGCAATTGCTACGCCGTCAGCAATCGCTTCTTCGACATGGGCTTCCGTGGCGTCGTCATGGCTGGCGAGCTTGACCTTCATGCGGCTGGCGAGTTCCAGTATCGACGCCTTGTTGGCAGCTGCAAATTGGCCCTGCATGGCTTGCCGCTCAGCAATGTATCCATCCATCTGCTCGGGTAGCACAAGCTTCTTGCCCAGATAATACTCCCTGAACTTGTCGATCGACACGAACTGCCGCGCTCCGGGCGTATGATCCATTATGGATATCAGGTGAATTGGGCCTGCGCCTGCTGTCCTCTCCGCCGCTTCTGCTGTATCCGGACAGGGGAGTTCGCAACGCAAATGAATGAAGTGTGAGGCCCGTAGCTGGCCCCGCCTTTGCGCATCCATGATGGCGCCAGATAAAACCTCGCCGTGATGAGCCGAGAGGTCTCCTGGATCAAAGGTGCCTGCACGCAGCGCATCGAAAACCGTGGTGATTCCAGCTGAAACGATCTGCGCGTCATGGGCGATGACGGCAGGTATCGCCGGCCATGCTACGCCTGGACGCGGGTGATAGTGGTTCTCTAGATGATCGGTGTGGAGTTCGACAAGGCCTGGTAGCAGGAAATCGCCCTCGAGGTCCTCGGCCGCCGATGTAGCCCGACCTTCCAGAACTTCGACGATCTTGCTGCCGTGCGTCACGAGTGTACCTTCAACCACTGCATCGGGCAGCACGATGTATCCATTTGTGAAGATGGATTCGCTCATCGGGCGCTCTCTGGGGATGGCGTTTGGAATGGAAAGTGCTGGATGGCCGTAAACGGGGCGCCCGGCTCCACCTCTGTGAAAAGGGTAAGGCCATCAATCATGACTGGCTTCGACAAAACTGGTGCGAAGTGGAAAGAGGCAGCTGCCACCAGCGGTGCCAACGCCTCGGGAGCAAGTTGCCCGCTCAACGTCATGTGGAAGCGAAACTCTTCCAGCACATAGGGATATCCCCACTGCTGAAGAAATGCTTCCTGTCGAATTGTGAGTGGCGTCTTGCGGCGGCGCGCCAGTTCAGCCTCGGAGGGTGGCCTGCGGAAACAGTCAAGTTCCGTGACGCAGCGTTCTGCAATCCTCTGCAAAGCGCCCGACGGCTGATCGAAGACTAACGCGAGAAAACCGTCCATGTTGCCTACCCGCGGCCTGACCTCAAAACTGGTTTCCTGGCTGCAAAGCCGCTCGATAGCCTCTTTCAGATGATCCTCTGTCACACCGTCATCGAGAGTGAAAGGTGGCTTCAGCGTGGCATGGAAGCCATAGCGGCGCGGACTTTCTGTCATGACGGCAAGATCCTGGATTTCGGGCTGAATGACGGACTCACCCGTCCAAGCGTTTCGACCCAACCACTCTGACCCAAGTCTGTGTAGAAGAGATGACGGCAGTGGGGTGAAATAGATGGCAATTCTCACGCGGCAGGATCTCCGCTGCGATCGAGTGGGATCTCGCGCGAGCATACGAACTGCCTTTCATGCTCATCGTGGAACACCGCGACGATAGCGGTTCCAGCCCGCCGTGCCTCTGATATCAGTTCAAGCACTCGCTGGCGGTTTGCCGCATCGAGTGATGCTGTAGGCTCATCAAGCAGCAGAAGTGGAAAAGATGCGGCAAAGCCTCGCGCGATATTCACACGTTGTTGCTCACCACCTGAAAACGTCATCGGTGGAAGAGTCCAGAGACGTTGCGGAATGTTAAGCCGCTCCAGAAGTAGGCGAGCCCGTGCGAGCGCATCCGACTGTGGAATTCCACGATCAAGAAGTGGCTCGGCGACAACGGTCTCCGCGGGTACTCGTGGGATCACGCGCAAGAACTGCGTGACATAACCAATGGTTGAATTGCGCAACGCCAACACGTCACGGGGCTGTGCGGTCACGACATCACGCCACTCTTCACCGTCCCGCACGTGGATGCTTCCACTCGTGGCGCGATAGGTTCCATAGATCAGCTTGAGCAAGGAACTCTTGCCGCGACCAGAT
>NZ_JBIIDX010000181.1:0-5910 GCF_044238155.1 Aestuariivirga sp.
ACCGAGGTGGGTCAGCACCAGATGTGGGCCGCTCAGTTCTACCGCTTCGAGGAGCCCAACCGCTGGATGACCTCCGGTGGGCTTGGCACCATGGGCTACGGGCTTCCCGCCGCGGTCGGTGTGCAGCAGGCGCACCCGAAATCGCTGGTGATCGACATCGCTGGCGATGCCTCGGTGCTGATGACCATGCAGGAGATGTCGACCGCCATCCAGTATGACCTGCCGATAAAGATCTTCATCCTGAACAACCAGTACATGGGCATGGTGCGGCAGTGGCAGCAGCTTTTGCACGGCAACCGGCTGTCCCATTCCTACACTGAGGCGCTTCCCGATTTCGTGAAGCTGGCGGAGGCCTATGGCTGCGTCGGCATAAGGGCCACCAAACCATCCGAGCTCGACGAGGCCATCAAGGAAATGATCCGGACACCGCGTCCGGTGCTGTTCGATTGCCGCGTGGCCAATCTGGCTAATTGCTTCCCGATGATCCCGTCGGGCAAGGCACACAATGAAATGCTGATGGGCGAGGACGTGCCCGACGAGGAGGTCGGTTCGGCCATCGACGCCAAAGGCAAAATGCTGGTTTGAGGAGCCTGATCCAATGAATGCGCAACTTCAGCCTTCGGGCTCTGCCTACTTCATCGACAATGCCAAGCCAGTAATCGAGACCCACGCGCTGGCAGTGATCGTCGATAACGAGCCGGGCGCATTGGCCCGGGTCATCGGCCTGTTTTCCGGCCGAGGCTATAATATCGACTCGCTCACCGTGTCCGAAACCCAGCACGAAAAGCATGTTTCGCGCATCACCATCGTGACCAGCGGCACACCGGCCGTGATCGAGCAGATCAAGAACCAGCTGGAACGGCTCGTTCCCGTGCATTCAGTGGCGGACCTCACCGTGCAGGGCATTGCTATAATGCGCGAGCTGGCTATGGTGAAGGTGGCCGGGACGGGCGAGAAGCGTGTCGAGGCGCTGCGACTTGCGGAGGCCTTCCGCGCCCGCGTTATTGACGCCAGCACGGCCAGCTTCATCTTCGAGATCACCGGCAAAACCGACAAGGTCGAACAGTTCATTTCCCTCATGGTGCCGTTGGGCTTGGTCGAGGTAGCGCGCACCGGCGTCGCTGGCATCACGCGCGGGCCTGAAGGGATGAAGGTCTGACCGGCGAGCCAGAAGAGGGGGCGGCCGTTCTCATGCCCCCTCGTGTCCTTTGATGAAGCTTCTCAAGCGTCTTGTGATGCCACCCTCGGCTGCATGAGGCGCAGGACGGCAAGCACCGCGCCAAAACCCATGGTGTAAATCGCCACGATCACAGCGCTTTCGTCAATGTCCTTGCTGCGCCATACATTGCCCGTGGCATCTGAGATCTGTTCATCTGGCAGCACGAAATAGTTCATGGCATAACCGCCTGCCACAAGCAGATATAGGACAATCGTAACCATCCAGTAGCCAGACGTCTCAGGCAGTCCGGTCGGCCGCACTGCGCCCTGGTTTTTGGACAGATAAAGCGCAAATCCCTGGAAGAAGATCCATGTCACGAAGTACCAGCCCAGATAATTGGACAGGGGAACGCCAAAGAACCCTCCGCCGTCCTCCCAGATCCAGGTCTGGAAATGGGTTGACCATGTTGGGTCGAAGACCACATCCCACGACGTCATCAGGAATGCGGACACGACCGGCAAGGCAAAGAGATTGAACCTGATGCCGAGCCGCTCGTCGGCCTTGTCGAGCAAGGTATTGGCGATTGTCCATGAAATGTACCCCATGGCGAAATAGAGCAGGGCCACGTCAAGTGGAACCTGCCAAATCATCGGCATGTTCAGTGCGTTCGTGTAGTGGTAGTTGCCGAAGGGGAACCCTGTGGATACGCTCAGGTTTTCAAAGAAGAAGCCCACAACGTTGACCATCAGGAAGAACACGATCATCGATTTCAACCCATAGCGCTGGCTTCCGTGCGCGAAGGCAATGATGAGCGCTGTCACCATCAGTGCAATGATCTGTTTGTTGGGGACCATCAGGAACAGGGGAATGCTGACGGCGACATAGATTGCCAGCAGAGACCAATAGAGGCCAAGATAGGTGGTTTCCGTTTTGTCTGTGCCAGTCGTGTTCAGAGTGACATTTGCCATTTTGCGCTCCAGATCATTGACAGAAGATAAGACATATAAAAAATCATATGTGCAAATGATCAGGTAAGTCAATATGTTTTACCGAAAGGATGTTTTCCACGCGTTGGTGAGTGAATCAAGGGAGGGCAAGCATCATCAAGTCACCTCCAAAACGGAATTGCTGCGATGGTTTGAACGGTGCCACACGCATCTTGGGGTTTTCGGCGATCCGGGCTCGCTATTGACTGGCGGAAGGTGTCGTGTCGCTGTCCGGTGTGATCCGTTCGATGCCTGCCGTGGTGTGATCCGGGATCGAAAGGAAGGTTGTTCTCGCCGTCAATCCTCGGGGCATTCGCTGCCGGGATGGTTTTTGGCGGGATCGTTTGCGAAATGACTTTTTCGGACTGCTCAATCCAGGCTAGAAGGCATCCACATCTCGAGGAGTTTGCGCCGCCGTGCCCTGCAATCTGTCTGTCAACGTAAATGCCATCGCCTATCTCCGGAACCGGCGCGGACTGCCATGGCCATCAGTTTACGATCTGAGCAAAACCGCGCTTGAAGCCGGAGCAGCTGGCATTACCGTCCATCCGCGGCCTGATGAGCGGCACATTCGCCGAGACGACGTGACGGTGATCAGCCGCCTGCTCCGCGAGGAATTTCCGGATGCGGAGTTCAACATCGAGGGCTACCCTGACGATCGCTTCCTTGACCTCGTCGAGGAGGTGCGTCCCGATCAGGTGACTTTGGTGCCAGACGAACCCGGCCAGGTCACGTCAGACCATGGTTGGAACATTGCCTCGAACCGCGACCGGCTGCGGTCCATCATCGCGCGTCTGCATTGCGGCGACATGCGGGTGGCGCTGTTTGTGGATGCCGACCCCGCTCTGCCCGGGCAGGCACGCGAGGTGGGCGCGGACAGGGTGGAAATCTTCACCGGCCCCTATGGTGGCGCACTGGTCCCGGAGGATAACCGCCGCGAGCTCGACAAGGTCATCGCTACCGGCCGGGCTGCCGCGAAGGCCGGAATTGGCCTCAACGCCGGCCATGACCTGACCAGGGACAATCTCCCCCCACTCGTCGCAGCGCTGCCCAACCTTCAGGAAGTGTCCATCGGCCATGCGGTGACGGCGGACGCGCTGGTCTATGGCATGGCAGAGACGGTCAGGAAGTTTCGGGCGGCGATCGGTGACCTCTGATCTCTTCGCGCTCGTCTCGATCGGCGCCATTCAGCTGTTGGCGGTGATCTCGCCGGGCCCCAGTTTCTTGATCACGGCGCGCACCGCCGTGGCGCAATCGCGCGCCGACGGGTTGAAAGTGGCGCTGGGGCTGGGGGCTGGAACCGTGATCTGGTCCTCGGCGGCGCTGCTGGGACTGAATGCCGTGTTCCATGCCGTGCCCGTTCTGTTCATGGCGATGAAGGCGGCGGGAGCGCTGTTTCTGCTCTATATCGCCTGGATGATCTTCCGCCATGCGGCGGAGCCGCTGCGCATCGAGGACGGGGCAGAGCGTCTTTCCAACACGTTTCTGAAGGGCTTCCTAGTCCAGATTTCCAATCCCAAGGTGGCCGTGTTCTTCGGCTCGATCTTCATCGCCATGCTGCCCGCCCAGGTGCCGCTGTGGATGAGCCTGGCGCTGATCGCCATCGTCAGCTTCAACGAGCTTTGGTGGTTTTCGGCGGTCGCGCTGTTCTTCGCCGCTCCGCCGGTGCGCCGCGTCTATCTCCGGGCCAAGCCGTGGATTGACCGGGTGACGGGGCTGTTCCTCGGGGCTCTGGGCCTCCGGCTGCTCTGGTCGGTCCAAGACGGGCTCTAACCCTTTTGCCGCTTGCCTTGGGCCTGCTGCCCCGCTATTCCCGCGCCAATTCAATTCCAACGGGATGGACCTCCGATATGCGCGTTTACTATGACCGTGATGCCGATGTGAACCTGATCAAGTCGAAGAAGGTGGCGATTGTCGGCTATGGCAGCCAGGGCCGCGCCCATGCGCTGAACCTGAAGGACTCGGGCGCCACCAACGTGGTTGTGGCGCTGAAGCCCGGTTCGGCCACGGCCAAAAAGGTGGAAGCCGACGGCCTCAAGGTGATGACGGTGGCCGAGGCCGCCAAGTGGGCCGATCTTATGATGATGGCGACACCGGATGAACTCCAGGCAGACATCTACCGCGACGAGATTGCCCCTAACATTCGCGATGGCGCGGCGATTGCCTTTGCCCATGGGCTCAACGTGCATTTCAACCTGATCGAGCCGAAGAAGACCGTCGACGTGGTCATGATCGCGCCGAAGGGCCCCGGCCACACCGTGCGCGGCGAATACCAGAAGGGCGGCGGCGTTCCCTGCCTCATCGCTATCCACCACGATGCCTCGGGCAATGCCCATGATCTTGCCCTGTCCTATGCCTCTGGCGTCGGCGGCGGACGTTCCGGCATCATTGAGACGACCTTCAAGGAAGAATGCGAGACTGATCTGTTCGGTGAGCAGGTGGTGCTGTGCGGTGGCCTCGTGGAGCTGATCCGTGCGGGCTACGAGACGCTGGTCGAGGCTGGCTATGCCCCCGAGATGGCCTATTTCGAGTGCCTGCATGAGGTGAAGCTGATCGTCGACCTGATCTATGAGGGCGGCATTGCCAACATGAACTATTCGATATCGAACACAGCCGAGTGGGGCGAATACGTCACCGGCCCCCGCATCATCACGGATGCCACCAAGCAGGAGATGAAGCGCGTTCTGAAGGACATCCAGACCGGCAAGTTCACCTCCGAGTGGATGCAGGAGTATCGTGCCGGTGCAGCCCGCTTCAAGGGCATTCGCCGCATGAACGACAGCCACAACATCGAAGAGGTAGGCGCCAAGCTCCGCGCCATGATGCCGTGGATTGCCAAGAACAAGCTTGTCGACAAGACGAGGAATTAAGCTTTACGATTGTTGATCACAATTAATCAGTAATTCGCGGGCCCCGGCCCGCGGATTATCTTACGTCCAATCGAAAAGCTGGGTGCGCTAGTTCTTCATGGACTTGATGTCGCCGAAATACATGTAGGGCCGGAAGGCTTCTGGCAGGTCTCTTGCAGCTTTTCCTATGAAAATTAGGGCATCATGTTCCCTGTTGGCCCAGTCGAGTCGTGCTTTCTCACCGGCTGGTGGCCTAGAGTGAGATAGCAACCAGGTATACTCACGGTTTAACTCGTCAAAGAGCCTGTGGATGTCCGGGCCAAAAAGTGCGCGTGTCTGATGCCATCCTATACCTCTGAAGCTTGCATGCGCTGCTTCCGTCGCCTTCTGGATTATCTCCGCATTTTCAGTTGTGCGTTTCAGGGTTCCTTCTCTTTCAACTAGACTGCAGAAATCGAGAGTTTTTTCGTAGATTGCCCACCTCTTCTCAAAGAGATCAAGCCTCACCTTCTCGCGAGAGAATCGGTAGGCCGCATAGCTGATGATACATGTAACCCCACCTAGAACTATTGCAGGAACAGTGTCCCAGTGCCCAGTGTGAACTGCTGCTATGCAAAGACCGATAAGGACTAAGATGACTGCTCCGATCCAGAATTGTTCAGCGCCTTTCACTTTTTTCCCCTCTCTTTTCCTCTCAACAAGAGCTAATGACCGAAGATAGACATTCAATGATCATCGATGATTTTATGGGATGCAAAATGTCTTCTCTTGCCATCTGCGGTCAGAAATGTCTTCTGTTCAAGGGATAACGCTCGCACGGTAGGATAAGATCATGACTCTCGAAACCGACATTGCGCAGATCGCGCGGCAGGAAGAGGCGCTGCGCTTCAAGAGCTTCAGCGAGGCGGATGCCTGG
>NZ_JBIIDX010000050.1:0-20055 GCF_044238155.1 Aestuariivirga sp.
CCAAAGCGTGCCAGCGTGGTGCGTGTTGCGCGAATCAGGAAGATCGCCTCGATCAGATCACCACGGGCCTGCTTGACGGCGAGTGCAGCAAGTTCCCTGTCATAGAGAGATCCCTCATTCATCACCCTGTCGACGCCCAAGGTCAGCTGTTCAGCGATCTGCGCAAGCGTTAGCGATGGCAGACTCCGCTCGCCGCGACGCTCCTCAGCCAGCAGGCGGTGGGCAGCATCAATCGCCTGTTCGCCACCTTTTACGGCGACATACATCAGACAGCCTCCTTTAGGCGGATTGCGGTCGAGCGTGGCAGTGCGGCGATCAGGCCCGGCGCTGTGAACACAGCATCGACACCCAGCGGAAACCCCGCATGATTGATGGCCATGGCGGACCAGAAGCTCTGCGTCAATTCTGCCACGCCAAAAACACGAGGCATTGTGATGCCGGGACCACAAAGCGTCACGGTTTCGCCCACCAGTCCGGTGGCTTGCACGATCAGGGTTGCCGAGCGATCTGGATACTCATGCGTGCCCTGTGCGAACTGTGCCGGACTTGGGATATCGCAGCCGCTGAGCAGAAGCGCGAATAATGCCTCGTGTGGCTGCTTTACGATCGGCGCGCCGGTATGAAATCTGAGATAGCGCTGGATGTTGTCATGATCCAGCCCGGGGCCGAGCCATATGGGCGTCTGGAAGTCACAGAGGGTAAGAGCTGTGGCAGCTGTGCTGTCAAGAAGCGGTTCCGGAGCAGAGAGAGTCGCATTGACGGGCTGTCGCGTACCCGGACGTGCCATGGCCTGCATAATGGCGCGAAAGGTCTGCGCTGAATCTACTGAAACATTGGCAAAGGTGTGCTCAATCATCACCGCGCACCATTGTGAAGAAATCGACTTTTGTGGCCGCTGCCTTGGCAGACTGGGTCATGTGGACCTTGATCAGCTTTGCCTCAAGCGGTGCGATTACGTTTCTAGCAACGGTTGCTGTGCGAGCTGGGTCTTGCAGCAGCGCGTCACACAGCGCTGCGAGTTGAGCATGTTTCGAGTTGCGGCCCATGACATAGGCATGGCCTTCGAAGCCACCGTAAAGCCGCACAGCGCAGCGAGTTACGGTTGCCTCTCCAAAATTGAAGGGCGCGCCGGTGGCGCCCATGCGTCCGCGCAGCATAACCAGGCCTGTTTCGGGAGCACGGAGAATATAGTGAGGCTCCTCGGCGATCTCACGTGCAGCAGCTCCAAGATCTTCCCAGGCCGACAAGGATAGAATGCGCACCCAAGCCGCTCGGGACGCTTGGGTATTCTCTAAAGAAATACCAATCATGACTTCATTAAACAGCCGTTTGTAACGGCTGAATGACAGTGCCAACCCCTTCGTATTTCTCAAGAAATGCTTCCGCAGACAAGGCGCGGAAGTCAGTCAGCGCGGAGTGAAGCCGGTCATGCGACCAGTCCCACCAGGCTAAAGCCTGGAGGCGCTCGGCTATGCCACGAGGGTGACGCCACTTTACCAGCCTTGCTGGCGTACCCGCCACCACCGCATAAGGATCAACATTCTTCGTCACAACCGCCTTGGCGGCGACTATGGCGCCGTTGCCGATGGTGACGCCTTTCATGATGACAGCGCCATGTCCAATCCACGTATCATGACCAATCCTCACGGGTCTTGACCGGCGCCAGTCGAAGACTTCTTCTTCATCAGGTTCATCTCGCCAATAGTAGCTGGAACGATACATGAAGTGATGCAGTGATGCCCGGTGATAGGGATGTTCACCGGGATTGATTCTGGTGAAAGCCGCCACATTCACAAATCGACCAAGCTGCGAATAAGCAATGTCCGCGTAGCGGGCCGTGTAGCTGTAATCTCCCAAAACGGATTCGAGAATGTGAGAACCCTCGCCGATCTCCACAAAGGCGCCAAATTTGCTGTTCCTCACTACAGTGGCAGGATGAAGATATGGATCAGAACCAAGCTGCGGCATCACGACTCTCCGTCTTGATCTTATCGCGAATGGCGATGACATATTGATGAAGGTCTAGACACGATATTGCAGCCTCAATCAGTATGGTCTGTCATGAGATCGTCAAGGAGCTTTTGTAAACGCAATTGATGGTGATTTTGGCTTGGCTATTTCTTTTCTTTTCTACCGCGGCACTTTTTGTCCACCTCGTCACCTGCGCGCTGGCGCATTATAGGTTCAAGACGTCATTTCGTAAAACTGCGTATCCGTCTCAACCCGGGTTTTCCATCATTCGACCTTTGTGCGGACTAGAGCCATTTTCAGCAGAAACCCTGCAATCCACCTTCTTGGTGGCTTACCCTGATTACGAAGTGATCTTCTGTGTTGCAGACAAGAATGATTCAGTCTTGCCTCTGGTTCGGTCACTGATCGCGACACACCCTGATCGCTCTGCAACTGTTCTGATTGGCGATGACGCAATCTCCGCGAATCCAAAGCTGAACAACATGGCTAAGGGTTTTCGAGCGGCACGCTTCAACCACCTTGTTTTCGTTGATAGCAACGTCTTAATGCCAGCGCACTATCTCGATGAACTGGCCGCTTTGCTCCAGGAAGGTGATGGGATGGTGTCAGCACCGCCCGTTGGCTTGGCGCCGCAGGGAGTCTGGGCTGAGCTTGAGTGCGCGTTTCTCAACTCCTATCAGGCGCGAATACAATATTCGCTTGACACCTTGGGCCTTGGTTTTGCCCAGGGTAAGACCCTGTGTTTTCGGCGTGTCGACCTCGAGCATGGCGGCTTTATCAAGCTCGCCAGCGAGCCCGCTGAAGATGCCGCCGCTACAAAGATGATGCGCAGTAAAGGTATGAGGATTCGGCTTGCCGGTCCATTTCCACAGCTCATCGGACGACGCAGTATATCTCAGGTCTGGAAGCGCCAGGTGCGGTGGGCACGTCTTCGCCGGGCAAGCTTTCCGATTCTCTACTTGCCGGAATTTCTTGCTGGAGGACTTCCGCCCTTACTTGCGCTTTGTCTGGCGTCTGGTGTTCTGGGCATCAGTAGCGCTGTACCTGCGCTAATCTTTGCTGCCGCCTGGTATCTTGCAGAGCTGCTCCTGATCCGCGCTGCTGGCTGGCCGGGCGCGCTGTCGGCACTCCTAATGCGGGACGCACTTCTGCCCGCAGTCTATGTTGCGGGGCTTTTCGGTCGCCATTTCGAATGGCACGGTCATCGTATGGTTGCGACACGACAACAGGACCGGTTGCGCGGAAAGCTATCAGCCCCCCTCAATTAACTGCGCGGATCGGGCTAGGCAGTGTTATCGATCATTGACCTGACCGGCATTTTCTGAACCAGGCGAATTGCGAGAATATAGCCTGGAAAGGAGAAAGCCTATGCCGAAGAAGAGGTTGGGAGCCAAGCAGATCGTCACGAAGCTGCGGCAGGTCGAGGTGTTGCAAAGCCAGGGCAAGAGCGTTGCGGCAGCCTGCAAGGAAGCGGGTCTGACCGAGCAGAGCTACGACCTGTACCGGAAGGAATACGGTGGTCTGAACGTCGAGCAGGCCCGGAAGCTGAAACAGCTCGAGCTTGAGAACGGTCGGCTGAAGAAGCTTGTGGCCGACCTGTCGCTTGAGTCGGTGAACCGTTTGTGAGGGGTCGAGCCCATTGACTGCTCAGATTCGATCCCGGACCCTCTCGCGTGGCGCTTGGCCGTGCCAAAGTACGGTGACAATGATCTAAAAATTACGTTTTATTCCATACACTTGTCGTCGCCGTACTTTTTTCGCGCAGTCAGGAGCTTTGGAGAATATCGGTCCGAGAGAGTTTATTTCCGCGCTAGCCAGCCATTTGGCAGTCAACAGCCTCGCGCGAATTAGCCCCCGAATATTGGGGATTTTCAGCGCCCGGATTTCCGGGAGAGAGCTTTGCCGAACGGCTAAATGGCGGAGGGAACGGTGCTGGCAGCCAACTCTCTTTCCTCGCAAGCTATTGATTTTATTCAAGGAGGAATTACTTGCTTTTCGAATCCCCGCCCCGGATCTAAACATCACCTCTGCTAAATGACCACGTGGGCCTAATAAAACAGTTGCCCGCCGAGCGATCCCGGCGGGCAGATCCTTCACGGGTGGGCTACATCACCCGCTTGATCTCGGAATAGTCGCCATCCGTCTTCAGGGTGACCGTCACATCGGCCTTGCCGCGGTTGCGCCAGAACCATCCATGATTGCCATCGAAGCTCGCTTCCAGGACACCCTCGGCGCCCGGAACGGCCCTACCCTTCTCGTAGCTGATTTCCTCGCCATTGCCGTCGCCGTGCATGTCAAAGTTCACCACACCGCCTTCTACGGTCCATGCGAACTTCACCTTGGCACCCTTCAACATGCTGAGCTTCACTTCCGTGCCCTCGCCCGGCTTCAGCGTGATGGTCGTGGTATCGGTGCGGACCGCGGCGGCTTCTTGCGCCTGGGCTGAGCTGATGAAGAGACCGGAGAGGATCTCGCCCAAGAGGCTTGACTGCTGGCCGCTCACAGACGTCGCCGGGGCCTGCTCCTCCTGCTGCGACTGTTCGTCCATCAGTCGGTCGCGCTCGGCTTCCTCAGCCAACTGCTGCTTGATTTCGCCCATCTCGGCGAGCCCTAGCGCTTTACCGATGCCTGTCGGGTCGATGTTGTATTCGGCCGGCAGAACCACTGCCACCAGAATGGCGGCTGCGGAAACGATAGCAATGACGGTGGAGCGCAGCAGTTGCCTGGTGGTCGGCAGTTCGGCGCGGGTCGGGATATCACTGTTGTACATGATCTTTATCCTTCTTCGAATGTTCAGGAGACGAAATAGCCGGTGAGCTGATAGCCGATGAGCACGAAGCCCAGCGTCATCATCACCGTGTTGGCGCTGTAGGCATGCCGCCAGAAGCTGTCGGTGCGCCGCCAGTAGCCCATGACGATCAGGATGGCGGAGAGGGCGAGCAACTGGCCGATCTCGACACCCACGTTGAAGGCGAGGAGGTTCGGCAGCAGGCCGTCGGGCGCGATGTTGTAATCGATGATCTTCGATGACAGACCAAAACCATGGCAAAATCCGAAGATCAGCGTGGCGGCCTTGGTGTTGGGCTGCCAGCCAAACCAGCGCTGGTAGGCCCCCATGTTGTCGAGTGCCTTGTAGACCACCGACAGCCCGATGATGGCATCGATGATATAGCTGTTGATACCGATATTGAAGTAGACGCCCAGCAGCATCGTCGTCGAGTGGCCGACGGCGAAGAGAGTCACATAAAGCCCGATGTCCTTCAGCCGGTAGAGGAAGAAGATGACGCCGAACAGGAACAGGATGTGGTCATATCCCGTCACCATGTGCTTGGCGCCCAGATAGATGAAGGGCAGGATGTTGATGCCGGAGATCTCCTGGATATAGCCCTTGTCGCCTTCGGCTACGGCATGCGCCAGCGCAGCCGTGGACAGAAGCGTGAGGGAGAAGATCGCCAGCAGGAAGCTTAGGAACGGTCTCAAGTCCACGCCAAGTGGAAGAGAGTCGCCCCGGTCATGAGGCAGTTGCATTGTGATGTCTCGGTGTAGTTGTTGGAACGGACCCAGAGGCCCAGGCTCTCAGAGAGACATCGCCTGTTTCGGCGGCCGCTCAATTCCGAAGCCCGTTGCCGGGTCAGGCAGTTCACCGATGAGGGCGGACCAGTGCCGCGAAGGTGGCAGACACCAGTTGCTCGAGGTGCCAGCCAGGAAAACGGCCTGATGGGAATGGTCGGCAGGGTCATGCCCATGCAGGTGACCGGCCGACTGCTCGTGGGGTTCGCCATCGTCATGGCTGTGGCCATGCTCAGCGATTTCCTGTGCAACGAGCACGGCGTGCCGGGCAGCTTCCGCAGTCGAAATCGTCAGCGTGTCATGGGAAGAGGCCAGAGGAAGAGGAGCGGATGCCAGGCAGACCGCAATCAGGGCCACAGCCACTTGCCTGTGCCGACTCCGGAGCCAGGACAGCGCGATTATGATGGGTTCAAGAACCACCAGAATGGCAGCCACGGCCAAGAGACCACGGGCGCGCCCGCACCGTCCCTGCCCCGCTGCTATTGATTCCCTTGCCATCGTCGCCCCTTACGTCACCTCCCGTTAATTGGACCTTTCAGGCAGAATTATGAAACGCGCGGACACCCGCCGGACCTGAACACGTTGACTTAACGGTCTGTGGCGGGGACAACCAGCCGAGTCAGCGCGGAGACAGATAATGGAACAGCGGAGAGTGTGGTTTCCCGGGGTGCCTCTGGCGCTCGGCGCCGCCATTCTCTTCGGCGCATCGACGCCCTTCTCCAAGCTGCTCCTGGGGGCGGTCAATCCCTGGCTTCTGGCCGGCATCCTTTATCTAGGCGCCGGGATTGGCCTGTCGCTGTTTTTCCTGATTCGGGCCGCGTTTTCGCCCCGGCCGCCAGAGGCCCCTCTGCAATTCCGTGATCTGCCATGGCTCACCGGTGTTGTGGCGGCAGGCGGTATCGCAGGTCTGGTCTTGTTGATGTTCGGTCTGCAGGCGACGGATGCTTCTTCGGCTTCCCTCCTTCTCAATCTCGAAGGGGTCGCCACCATGGCGATCGCATGGATGGTCTTCCGCGAGAATGTCGATGGCCGTCTGATCCTGGGCGCCGCCGCGATCCTCGCCGGCGCTGCCATCCTCTCATGGAGCGGTGAGGGCCTACGACTGAGCTGGGGCAGCCTTCTCATCGCGGCTGCTTGCCTTGCCTGGGGCATTGACAACAATCTATCGCGCAAGCTCGGTGTTTGTCGAAGTAGTTGTCCACTGAACTTGTTTCACGCTGCGTCTCGCTGGTGTTCGGCCATGGGACGCTCTGGGTTGAGCCAGACGGACCCGACGGGGTCCCAGTTTCGGGTGTTGCCCGACCAGCGTGCCGGGTTTCTGGCGCGGGCGGCCTGATAGAGTTCGTGTCGGGTTCGCAGCAGGGTGAGGTCTTCTCCGCGATGCCGGGCGTCCGGGGTAGCAAAGCGGATGGCGCTATGCCTGTGCTCGGTGTTGTACCATCGGACGAAGGCATGAACCCAGGCGCGCGCCTCCTCGATGGTCGCGAAGCCGCGCTGAGGCCAGGACGGAACGTACTTGCAGGTCCGGAAGAGCGCCTCGGAGAAGGGATTGTCGTTCGACACCCGCGGCCTGCTGAAGGATGGAATGACGCCGAGACGCTCCATGGTGGTTTTCATGGTCGCGCCCTTCATCGCGCTGCCGTTGTCGGCATGCAGCGCAAGAGGGCTGGTGAGGCATCCCTCCGCCCAGACCGCGCGCTCGAGAAGCAGGGCGGCCAGTTCGGCGCCTTCACGCGCGTGAACTTCCCAGCCGACAATCTTCCGGCTGAAGATGTCCTCGATGAGGTAGAGGTAATAGAACAGTCCCAGCACAGGCCCTGGAAGCCAGGTGATGTCCCACGACCAGACCTGCCGCGGGCCCTTTGCCTCGAAGGTCGCCGGCGGTTTCGATCGTGTCGCTGCCCGGGCGCGTCCACGCCTGTGGTTCTGTCCCCGCTGCCGCAACACCCTGTAGAAGCTCGATTCCGAAGCGATATAGGTGCCGCGATCAGCCAGCCGAGGCACGATCTGGCTGGGTGGCAGGCTGGCAAATTCCGCCGCATTGCACGTGGCGACGATCTGGTCCCGCTCATCCTCGCTCAGCCTGTTCGCGGGGCTTGGCCGCTTGGCAAGAAGGCGGAGGTCCTGCATGACCTCGCCATCCGCACCCTTCCAGCGTTGATATGTCCGGGGATGAAGGCCGAGTTCGGAGCAGGCAACGCCTTCCCGCGCCCCAGCATCCACAGCCTCGGTGATGAGGGCAACGATGTCCTGGCGATCAGGGGCAGAGGTCATTCGGCCTCGCGCTCCGCGGGGCCCCAGATCGCCTCGGCTTTTTTTCGCAGGACCATCAGGGCTGCCGTCTCGGCCAGGGCCTTCTCCTTGCGCGCCAGTTCCCGCTCCAGTTCACGGATACGCTTCTTGTCGTCCTTCGTCTCGCGTGCGATCCGGGTCGAAGCCGTCTTTTCCCAGTCATTCGCCCGCTCGCAGGCCTCCCGCCAGACCCGCAGCTGCTCGGGATACAGCCCCCGCTGGCGGCAGTACTCGCCAAGCTCGGACTCGTTCATCGCGGCGGTTTCGATGACCGCAGCGAACTTGTCCCGGGCGGTCCAGCCTTCCGGACCGGCATTGCCATCGGGTAACAGCTTGCCCTTCGCCCTGGCCTCCGCCCGCCATATGCAGAGCGTCCTCTTTGAAATTCCTTCTTCCTGCGACAGTTGCTGCAGGGGAACATTGTTTGGCGGCAACATCTTCGCCAGCACGGCTACTTTCCGTTCCAATGAATACGCCACGTCTTCTTCCTCTTCGCCGCCCGCCTCAGGGTCCTATTTGGGAATTAGACAGATGGACAACCACCCTGCCAGAGGGGGAGGCTTAGACGAGGTGAATACACGTCTAATCTTTTCTTCGATCACGGACCGATTTAATTTGGCTGATGGCGGGACAATTGTCTAAACATCAGCAAAGCGTTTTCTGCAGAGGATAGTATGAATATACTTCGATGCAAATCAACAGATGAAGCCGCTCAGCAGGCCTTCCGGTTGCGCTATAAAGTCTTTGCGGCTGAGCGAGGCTATGGAGCTGAGGAAAAAGACCACGAATTCAGTAGCTCCCGGGACATTGTTGACGATTACGCCCATATCTATGTGGCTATTAAAGATGGCGAAGTGATCGCAACCGTGAGAACGATCTATTCTCGCGACTGCGACTTTCGAAAAGTGATTCCTGGCGAAGTGGCCGAGGCATGGAAGATAGAGGCATTCTTAGAGACGTTTCCGGATGCTCTGGCAGCTGCGTCGCAGTTTGCGATTTTGCCACAATATCGAGGATCACTCGCGGCTGCGCTTATCATGTCAAAGATATACTCAGATTTGCTGGACGATGATATCGACTTCCTGTTCTCAATTTGCTCGACCTATTTGATCGAATTCTACTCGCATATCGGATTCCAGGTCTATTCCCCCACCTATGCGGACGACGTTGGCTTCACGACACCCATTATATCCGTCGTCCGTGACTGGCGTCATCTCGAAGCAATCAAATCTCCAACGCTGAAGCAATTGGCCAAACGGAAGCTTTGTACGGGTGAGCACCCATCCGTAGCCTGGTTCCACGACACCTACGGGGACAAACTCAATGCCTTTGTTTCAGACCACACTGAAGTGACTCTCAACAAGATGCTGGCATTAGGAGCATCACCCGAGACATCAGACTATGGGCAGGTCAGCATTTTTCAGTCAATGTCAGCGGAGGACATCACGGACATCACGGCAGCGGGAAAGCTGTTCAACGTTGCTGCAGGCCAGCACATACTCCAAACCATGCAGCAAGATGACGAAATGTATGTCGTTGTAGAAGGAGAAGTCCTTGAGCGCCGGCTAGATGGCGAGTTGCCTTCGTTCAGACTCTCCCAAGGGCAGGTTCTTGGCGAGGTGGGCTTGTTTACGGGAACGATACGGTCCACTGACTTCATCGCCGTGACGGACGTGCAACTAGCCTCTATCTCGCGGCAGAGGCTGGAACGCCTGATGAAGACCAAACCAGAGTTATCCTGCCGATTGCTCTTCAATCTTGCGCGCATTCAATCGCTTAAACTCATCCGCGCCAACCAAGACATGCTCGCACTTTATCTCAATCTCTAGCATCAAGTGACCAACCGATTCCGCACCCGATGATCTGCAACACATTGTCGATGCCTATTTATGGGAAGCCCTGCTAGTTATTTACCGGTTAGACTGACGACGATGCACGGTAAAGATCAAGTGTTCGGCGCAATGATTTCGACCAATAGCGAATGAAACCGGGCGTCCATGTCGATGTCCAAGCCTGTTTTCGAGTGAAGGAAGCCAGCTACGAATCTGTTGCATATGGAAAACGGATTGTGGCGTGTCACCCAAGGCTCTCGAGCTGCACCATGAGTGACGAATAACCGTTGACGATGCACGACTTCACCCTCTCCGGAGGACCGAGTGTGCGGACCTTGAGTTTTCGCCGCGCCATCTCTGCCCAGAATAACTTAAGCTCCAGCAAGGCGATATTCTTGCCGATGCAGCGGTGCGGACCATGACCAAAGGCGAGATGATGGTCGTGATCCTTGCGGTTGATGTTAAACCGCTCTGGCGTCTCGATTTCATCCTCATCCCGGTTGGCAGAGACATACCAGAGTATGACCTTGTCGCCTTTCTTAATCGAATGCCCGTGGAAATCGACGTCGGACTTAGCCGTGCGGCGCATGTGAGCGACTGGCGTCTGATAACGAATGACTTCAGATACAAAGGGACTGAGCAAATCGGGGTTTGCATAAAACATCGCCAGTTGATCAGGGTTTTGTTCGACGAAAAGGGCGCCGCCGGTCAGGGAGTGACGTGTCGTATCATTTCCGGCAAGAAGAAGGATCAACATGTTCAGGAAGACTTCCTCGTTGCTCAATGACCGAGACTGCTTCGAATTCACGAGCATTGACGCGATATTAAACAGATCGGTACGTCCAGCCATCTCTCTGCAAAGGCGCTCAATGTAAAATCTGCATTCCTGCAATTCCTGATAATAGCTCTGCAGATCAGTGACCTTGGCGCCAGGCTGAGGAATAGTGGACGCAAGGTCAGACCACTTCTGCAGCTTCGATGAGTCACTTTGCGGAACACCCATCATCACTGCGAGAACCTTTATGGTGATCTCGACGGACACACGGCTCACCCAGTCAAAAGGCTCCCTAAGTGGCAATCCATCCAAGGTTTGGGAAACAAGTTCGGAAATGACGCTCTCTAGCATCTTGAGATTGTTGAGAGATGCCAACGGCGTCACTGCCTGGCGCACCTCTCGGTGCTCCGGCGGATCCATTGTCATAAAGGAACGGGCCGTGGGGCTCTGGGGAATGTCAACGATAGTAAATCCACCAGTTGATGAGAATACCTCCGGGTTGGATTCAATCTCGACAATATCCCGATACCTCGTGATCGACCAGAATGGCCCGAAATCGCTGTGCGCGCAATAATGCACCGGCCTCTCACGCCTGAGTCGAGCAAACATAGAGTCGTGGAGTTGATAAAAATAGATCAGCGGATCGCTTGGGTTGAATGCATCGATCGGCATGACCTCGAACTTTTTTCTCAGATCATTGTAAGACGTATCTGTCATCTAAGTAGCCTTCTTATTCAAGGCGCAATGCTGATTGCCAGGCGCAAACCCGTGCGAGAGCGACTTGGCGCGGTTGAGAGGAAGCCTGTTCCCGAGTATCGGGCGCTTCCAGTAATTGGTCTAGGTCCTGCTGCAACGCCATGGCAATGTCACTTTCAGGTTTTGTGATGCAGTACACTGTGCTGGGCGCATAGAGGGGATCAATCTAACAAACCTTACCTGACCCAAGCTAAAGCAAAGGTTACCTACCGACAAGCTCACCACCACCTGCCTGGTCATGATCACGATCGCGTGGTGTCTTTCTGCTAAGGACCGTTTACCTTCGCCTAAATCTCACGCGTCACAAGCAGGCAGCACAGAATAAACAGGTCAAACTGAGCTTGGTCAAGGCATTCCATAAACCAGGGGTTTGTCCTTGTTGCTGGCCGCCAAAAGTAAAACTGAACAAGCCCGCTTAGCTATAATTGTTGTACCGGGTTACGTTTATGAGACAGCGTACTGCGCCTATTATGCCGCCAATTTGAACTCCGTGGCGACTTCGGGTGCAAGGGCCTTCTGTTCGGGCTTGACCTGATTGTGTCCATCGCGCTCGCTTAGCCACGAGGCGTTATAGAGATCGGCGAACTCGGCGAGCCCCTTGCGATGTGCCTCTATGGTCGGGAAGTACCGGACCCAGAGCAGTTGCTCCTTCAGCATCCTGATGGCCCTCTCCGCGACACCGTTCCCCTATGGCTGACGCACGAAGGCGGGAGAGATCTCGATCCCGAGGAATTCGATCTCGTCCTGGAAGTCATCGGCAAGGTAGTTAGAACCGTTGTCGTGGTGAAGGATCAGACCGGCAGCGACGCTTTCCGTTACCGCACCGAAGTGCTTCGCCACCCCCTGCCGGATCGGCTCGAGAGCCTTCCAGCGGCTGGAGCTGGAAGAGGCGTGGATTCCAACCAACTCGCCCGAGCAATGGTCGACGGCGATGAAGACTCCGAGTCTTCACGTCATCCGGCCAGCGCCGGTAGCCCCGTGTTCGACGAACGATCTCTATATGCCCGTTGAATCCATCCGCAACATCCACCATTGCCGTCTCCACCTGTTGAATCCGGACAAGTTCCCCTCATGTGCGGTGACGGCGGAAGCGGGATATCCAATTGGGGGTAGACGGCGCTTACTTCACAACCGGTTCCAGCCCATTCTATCGGTCCATGCTCTACCTCCGTCGATGCGATTAGTAGCGCAGCGGACCTCCTTAGGAAACCGTGCCCCGGCCCATTAGCCGTAATTGTTAATTAACCGATAGGCTGCTGATTAGTTAAGCGGTAAGGGTTTTATTGGATCAAGAAATCCTTTTAACCACACTACCCGTTATGGGCGCAGTTAATGGTGCGCAGACCAAAGGGGGTTGCTGCTTTCCAGATGCCCAAATTCATGCATGGCCAAAACGATGGACGAGAATTGACGTTGGAGAAGAGACTACGGATTTCTATAGATCCACCCTCATAGGGTGCGCGCGCTGATACGCATTGGCCTTAAGAAGCGAATATGATTTTGGTTCGAAAAAAACAATGAGGATTGAAGGTAGGCAGCACAAGATTCTCAGGAATAGTGAAGATTCTGAATGTATGGGTAAGAACGATAGAATAGGGATGACCTTAAATGAACGAGAGGATACTGGCGCCAACCCCGAGGCTCATTGATATGGATGCTTATCCAAGACGGGCATTCTTCAATTACTTCAAGTCCTTTGATGTTCCCGTACACTCCCGCACTGTACAAATCGACATCACTCGCGCTTTGGACTATGTCAAGAAGCACGATCTTGTGTTCTCCCTTGTCATGACACTGCTTGTCACCAGGGCGGCTAATCAGGTTCCGGAATTCCGCCAGAGGATCGCCAGCGAGGGGATCGAGGAGTATGATTTTGTGGTTCCCTTCTACACCATGCTCTCACCTTTCAAGGTAGTGGCTTTCATACTGGGTCGGCACGCGGACAATTTCGCGACGTGCTATGAAGCTAACATGGCAATTCGGCGAGAGGTGCAGGCAGGACAGATACCGGGGTTCGACCTGACCAACCAGGGGCACATCACCGTCAGTGTGGTGCCATGGTACAGCTTCACGGCAATCACAATGCCCTATAGTCGCCACCATGCTTCAGTTCCCGTCGTGAGCATCGGAAAGTTCTACCAGCAGCAGTCAGCCACAATGATCCCGTTGGCCATTCAGTCTAATCATGCGCTCATCGATGGCTACCATATCGGCCAGTTTCTGGATTGCCTAACAAGCTACCTGGCAGACCCCGAAACGCATATGGCGCTCACGGTTTAGTCCGCGGTGAACAATCCGCTTTCACGCGGCTTGAAGTTTCACGGCGGCTTGTGACCTGTGCAGGATCGCGCTGACGATCAGGCACAAGAGAAGCCTCAGCCAGTTGAGGAGGAGGCGGAAGTTGTATCCGGCGGCGGCGAGGACGGCGTTGATGGCGTCGCCCTGTTGCCCAGCGAGATAATTGCGGTCCATGCGGTGGCCGTTCTTGATGTGACCGATGACGGGCTCGACGGAGGAGCGACGGCGCATCTCACGCTTGATGGCAGGCGTCATGCGGCGCTTCTGGCCCGAGGTGAAGACCTTGAACCTGGACGCCTCCGGAAACTGGCGGCGCATTGAGTTTTGTGATTCTCTGACTGGCATCGGCGTGGAGGAGAAGGATCGATGCAGGGGCAGAGCGGCTTTGGGGATGTCGAAGACCGGCTGAAGGAACTGTCTGCTGAAGGCGATCCCCTTGAGAAGCTGGCTGCCACTGTTGATTTCGAGGTGTTCCGGCCAGTGCTGAGAACGGCGTTGGTGCGCAGTGCTGGAGGCAAAGGTGGCCGCCCCGGCTTTGATCCGGTGCTGAAGTTCAAGATGCTGGTTCTCCAATCCCTGCACGGTCTGTCGCTGGCCCAGACGAGCTACATGGTGCGAGATCGGCTTAGTTGGATGCGGTTCTGCAGACTTGGGCCCGGTGATACGGTTCCGGATGCCAATACGCTATGGGACTTTCGCGAAGCGCTGATTGCCGCAAAGGCGCTGGAGAAGGCCTTCGAGATGCTGGACCAGACGATCAGCGCGGCGGGTTATCTACCGATGGGCGGCCAGATCATCGATGCCACCCTGGTGGCGGCCCCGAAGCAACGCAATACCGAAGGTGAGAAGGCGGCCATCCAGGCGGGTGAGATCCCAGAGGAGTGGAAGGACCAGCCTGCCAGGCTGCGCCAGAAGGATTGTGATGCCCGCTGGACGGTGAAGTTCGCCAAGGCGAAGCCAAAGGAGAACAATGAGCCCCAGATCGACATTGCCATCCCTTTCTACGGTTACAAGAGCCATATCTCGATCGACCGGCGCCATGGCCTCATCCGCCGGAACCTGGTGACAGACGCGGCCGCCCATGACGGCGCCCGGCTGCGGGAGGGATTGATCGACCCGGCCAATACCGCCTCGGAGGTCTGGGCGGATACTGCCTATCGCTCGGCTGCCAACGAGGCGTTTCTGGCAAAGGTCGGCAAGGTCAGCCGCATTCATCACAAGAAACCAAAGGGCAAGCCGATGCCGAAGCCGATCGCCAGAGGGAATGCCACGAAGTCGCAGATCAGGGCGCGGATCGAGCATGTCTTTGCCGAGCAGAAGGACCGCATGAAGCTCTTCATCAGGACGATAGGGCTGCCGCGTGCTAAGGCCACCGTCACGCTCGCCAACATGGTCTTCAACATGAAGCGATGGTGCTGGCTCAACGGCCGGAGTGTGCCCGCGTAGGGGCGAGGAGCCTAGCAAAGGCCCAAACCGGGCGCACCATCAACTCAAAAAATGCAAATTCCGGCGCAAACAACCCGGGTTTCAAACCGAAACACCGCTCAATGGCCAGTTTCCGGAGGTGTCCACCTGTGTGAGAGCGGTGCGTTGTGGCCGCGGTAGCCGGCATCGGCGAGCGTGCGGGTGATGCCGTTGCCGATGGTCCGCTCCATGTCCGGGATGACGGTTGCCAGGGTATGGCCGTCATAGGGGTTCCCGGGCAGCGCCATGGCATGGAGGGCGAACTGCCCGCCTTTTGAGCGCCGCAGGGCGGTGGCGATCGAGACCTTCACGCCGAACTCATATGGCGCATGACCTACTATTCCTTCCCTGACATCCACTGGCACAAGATCAGGACCAACAATCCGCTGGAGCGCATCATGAGGGAGATCCGGCGTCGGACACGAGTGGTCGGCGCATTCCCGGACGGTCAATCCTGCCTCAATCTTGCGGCAACCCGTCTGCGGCACATTGCGGGAACACAGTGGTCAACGAAGCGCTACATGAACATGCGGCCACTGTTCCAGGCTGACGAAAACCCAACCGAAGCCGCCGTCGCTTGAAAAAATGTGCGAAAGAATCTGGACACCACCCAACCGGAAACTCTATGGGGCGTAGACGGCGCTTACAAAGAAACGGCTGAACTTCGACACCGCATGAATGTAGGATCGCTGAGTCGCCGGAGACAAGTTGCGGACTGTCATGTCCTCGATCATCCGATGGCGAAGAGGGCTGATATCGGCCATTGGGAAACTCCTGTCTTATGGGTTGGGCTGCAACAACCACAATCCTCAGACAGGAAACCTCAGCCGTAAATGCGCTCCAGACTTCTCCCGCAGTAGCGGGTTAGTTCAATCGCGAAATCAATTTGCAAGGAAACCACAGCCACAAACCGTTTTCCTGAAAACACGAAGACTACAAACGACGCGATCAGAGTCTGAAATCAACGGGTTGGGAATTGTTCACAGGCGACGATCAAACGCTCATAATTTTTCCAATAGCTGTCTTTAGCCACGTCACTTTTCAGCTACCACACAATATACACCTGCTGAGCCAAAGAATGATACATCCTCTGATTTACGATAAATATCGTTTATGATACTTGCCCCCCACTCCTTTAAGGAGGCATCCAACAAGTCGATCTTGAATTTTGTTGTTATATCAAGGAACTCATGAGAACTAATATTTTTTGATGTAAACGTATATACTGACGTGTTGATGTTTATATAACCGGCATCATGCAGCATGCATGGGATTTTATGGCCTATATTTCTATCTCCGCCATATTTGATTTGGCCTTTTGAAACTTCCGATAAAAATTCAACCATTTCTTTATGATATGGTGTTATATGGAAAAGTGAATC
This sequence comes from Aestuariivirga sp., assembly GCF_044238155.1. Classification (GTDB taxonomy): domain Bacteria; phylum Pseudomonadota; class Alphaproteobacteria; order Rhizobiales; family Aestuariivirgaceae; genus Aestuariivirga. The sequence goes on from NZ_JBIIDX010000050.1 coordinate 16,341, forward strand.
GTCAGAATCCATAACAATCAATTTCCCACCAGGCTTAAGTATTCTTTTAGCTTCAATCAGCATTTTATTGGGGTCAGGTAGATGCTGTAAAATAAATCTCGCATAAGCAAGATCAAAAACATCATTTTCCATTCCAGTCAAAAGGCATGCATCATTATTCACTATTCGAACTTGATTATATTTAGCATTCCTAGTCTTTGCGACATTAAAGAGCTTTTCATTTTTCTCAATGCCCACAACCAAGCCTGATGCATCGACTTCTTTGGCCAAAAATTCTGTAATGAATCCAGGACCGCATCCGATATCGGCAATGCTTGTGCCTGATTTTAATCCAGCATTGCGTAGAATAACCACTTCTTGGGGCCACCTTACACGAGCCTGATTTTCTAGCCTGGAGATCTCATTTTCTGCTTCATCACTATGAAATTGCTGTGACGAATAGGGGCTTGAATCAGACATTTGAAACTCCCTCTAGAAGCAGATTTTTGCAAGCATTTGAATGGGATATCCTTGGAGACCACAGCATTGGAAGCCTGACTATAGCGAAGGTCATCCCAGCTTCAAGGCGGCTACCCCCGCTATGATCAAGACAATCCCAAGATACCTAAGAAGCGAGGTTGCATCGCCAAAGGCGAAGACTCCCACAAGGAATGTGCCCGCCGCACCGATGCCTGTCCACACGGCGTAGGCCGTGCCGATGGGGATCGCGCGCTGGGCCAGCCAGAGCAAGGTTCCACTGATGAACATGCAGAGGATCGCGATGAGGAGCCCGATCCATCGGTTTTCTGGGCTGTGTGCGATTTTTAGACCGATGGGCCAGCCAATCTCAAAGACGCCAGCAAGCACCAGAACGAGCCAGTTCATCGTGTTTTCTGTTCCCTCTCTCTGGCCTGCCCGACATTTTGTACCAGACGCAATGATATGCTATTGCATGTTTGCGGTTCCGTCGAGTGCGGGTGGCGGTGCGATGGTCACGGGCGCTGGAGGACGGTAACCGAGGGCAGAATGCGGCCTTCGTGTATTGTAATAGATGCGCCATTGTTCGATGACCGCCTTGGCTTACTTGAGGTTGTAGAAGATCTCGCCATTGAGGCATTCGGTCTTAGGCAGCAAGCGCACCAATTGCGGCGCAAGCCATTGATACCGAGTGAGTATTCGGTAAGTTCAATTTCTGTTGCTCTTTGGGTAGATGGAACACACCATGAACATTAATTAGGAGCGTGTGTTCATGGCGCAGCACTTTCTTCTCTCGACCGCAGCACGCACGCTTTCGCTGAAAGCGATCTTCGCGGGCGGTGAACATAGGGCCTATCGGCGGTTCTGTGCGTTGCGTTGGCCGGAGACGAACGGAGCCCCTGTCTGTCCTCGGTGCCGCTGTCTTGAGGTGTACGATCTGAAGGCGCGCCGGCGCTTCAAATGCGCAGCCTGCAGCCATCAGTTCAGCGCCACGTCCGGCACGATCTTCGCCTCACACAAGCTGTCCTTCGTCGATCTCCTCGGCGCGATCTGCCTGTTCGTAAATGCTTCGAAGGGACTATCTGCGGTTCAGTTGAGCCGGGACCTCAACATCCAATACAAGACGGCGTTTATGCTGATACATAAACTCCGTGAGGCGCCATGGCGAAGGAGACGGCTGAAACACGCCTTCAGGGTGAGGTTGAGATCGATGGCGCCTATTTTGGCGGCCACGTCCGCCCGGCAAACATCAGAACAGATAGGGTCGATCGAAGGCTGCTGCAAAATCGCACTGGCAAGCGCAGCGTGATTGTTATCTTGCGCCAGCGTGGCGGCCGCACGCTGACGCGAGCCTTTCTGCGCGAAGCCGAGGGAGTTTTCTTTGCGCAGGAGCGGATCGAGCCCGGTTCTTCCGTGTCCGCAGATGAAGTCGCTCACTGGGATCTGCTGGCCGACCGTTTTGATCTCAGACGGGTCAATCATTCCGAAGCCTATAGCGAGAACGGGGTGAACACCAATCTCGCCGAGAGCTACTTCTCACGTCTCCGTCGGATGATCCGCGGACAGCATCATGCGGTGAGCGGCAAGTATCTCGCAAGCTATGCCAGGCACGCCGCCTGGCTTGAGGATCATAGCTCGGAGAGTAATGGTGCGTTGGCAGACAGGTTGATCCGGGCCGCCCTTACCGTGCCCGTCAGTAGGCCTGGTCCGGTTATTGGCAGCGACGCGCAAGCTGACAGACTCGCCAGCAGCCCAGACACATGTGCCCTTGCGCTTCTCGACCATGCGTACAAGTTTACGGCGGGCGGCGTGCCTCAGTGCCTGCACAACCTTGAAGACGACCGAATTGCGCAGCGTCGTGTCCGTCACATCGAGATTGCGTTCGACCATCACCCTCTCGGCAAGGTCGCGCGTCGACAACTCGCCGTCACTCCTGACGTGCCGCACACATATGTCGGCAATCTCGCCCTTCTTAAAGAAGCCATGGCTTACCATGTAGGTCGCGCGCTGACGGTCAGGCTCGCTGAACAGCCGGATTGAAGCATTGATGTGGGCGAGGTCGTGCTTCGCCTGGGCAATCTGCGCCATATAAGCTGCAATCCGCCCATTAATCTCGGCGCGCTTGTCTTTCAGTGTCTGGATAATCAGTGCTTCAGCCATGCCAGGGAGCATCAAGCATCGGCCAAACATGCTCAATCTGAAACTTGGTGCGCTTGCTGCCTAAGACCGGAGGCATTCATCCCTGAGCTTGCCGTTGAAGGACTCGCAGTAGCGGTTCTCCCAGGGTGATCCAGGCTCAATGTACAAGCTCTTCGTGCCAAGCCCTGACAGCCACTGGCGCAGGACCTTGGCGACCATTTCCGGGCCATTGTCCGACCGAATGAAAACCGGGGCGGTTCAAACCGTCACCCCGGCGATTGACCGCCTCGCTGATGCCGCATAACGTTTAACCAGCAACGCCACTCTTGGCGTTTTCAATAGAGTTCGGCACATCCCCCGGAGGAACTCTTGTGACCATAAACCGCCGAAGTGCCTTGATAGGTGCAACCGTATCTGTCGGCCTGCTTGCCGCACCCTTTGTGCGTCGCGCCGACGCCGAGGCTGCTGAGTTTACCTTTAAATTCGCCAACAACCAACCGCTGACCCACCCCAGCAATATACGCAGCGCCGAAGCCGCCGCCGCGATCCTGGAGGAATCTAGCGGGCGCGTTGACATTCAGATCTTCCCGTCCAGCCAACTGGGTGCTGACACCGACGTGCTAGGCCAGCTACGGGCAGGTGGGGTGGAGTTCTTTCTCTTATCGCCGTTGATCCTGTCGACGCTGGTTCCCAACGCATCGATCAATGGGATCGGTTTTGCCTTTCCTGACTATGATGCCGTCTGGAAAGCTATGGACGGCGATCTGGGCGCCTATGCACGCGGTCAGATCGAAGATAGCGGTCTCATAGTGATGGACACGATCTGGGACAATGGGTTCCGGCAGATCACCACCTCGACCACTCCAATTGAAACGCCTTCCGACCTTGAAGGCTTGAAAATCCGGGTGCCAGTGTCGCCGCTCTGGACCTCGATGTTCAAAGCCTTTGGCTCCGCCCCGGCCTCGATAAACTTCGCCGAGGTCTATTCGGCTTTGCAGACCGGCATCGTGGACGGGCAGGAAAACCCACTGTCGATCCTCAAGGTCGCCAAGCTGTGGGAGGTGCAGAAGTATTGCTCGGTCACCAATCACATGTGGGATGGGTTTTGGCTGTTGGGCAA
>NZ_JBIIDX010000051.1:0-19991 GCF_044238155.1 Aestuariivirga sp.
CCGGCGACATCAACATTCGCGGCAAGCGCATCAACGACCTGCTGCCCGAACAGCGCCCGACCTCGATGATTTTCCAGAACTATGCGCTGTTCCCGCACATGAGCGTGCGCAAGAACGTTGGCTTTGGTCTTGATGTGAAGGGCATGGCCGGTGCAGAGCGCGACCGCAAGGTAGACCGTATCCTTGAGAAACTTGACCTCTTGCAGGTTGCCGATGTCCGCCCGGACCGGCTCTCGGGCGGCCAGCGCCAGCGCATCGCGCTCGCTCGCTCCCTCATCGTCGAACCCGATATCCTGCTCCTTGATGAGCCGCTGGGCGCTTTGGATGCTAATCTGCGGAAGAGCATCCAGAATGAGTTGAAGCTCCTGCAGCGCAGCCTCGGCATCACCTTCGTTTTCGTGACCCACGCTCAGTCCGAGGCGCTGGCTCTCTCCGACCGCATCGTCGTGATGAACCAGGGCAGGATTGAGCAAATCAGCGCGCCCTATGAGCTCTACACCCGCCCGAAGAGCCTGTTCGTGGCGCAGTTCATCGGTCGTAACACGCTCATTCCCGGCACTATCCGGGCCATGTCGAATGCCATCGCGACGGTCGATACCGCCTTCGGCCAGCTGTCTGGGCTTGCCCCCGCGGCCACCGGTTCGCCAGGGGCGAAGTCGAGCCTCGTGCTTCCCGCCGAGGCGATTGACGTCCTGCCCGCGCAGATGCCGCGCGGCGAGGTTGAGGCAGTATATGGCGCCTGCGTCATCCCGGTCGCCATCAGCCGGCTTCAGCAGGTGGGCCATCTCGTGCAGATGGCCGTGTCGCTGCCCAATGGCGATCAGATCGGTATCGAGGGCCATGCTGACAAGTATGGCGGCCGATTTGCCGCGGGCGACAAGGCGCAGATCGCCTGGAAGCCCTCTGGCGCCACCGTCATCATTCATTGAGAAGCGATCCCATGCGCAATCCGACAGCTGCCGACCTCGCAAGGAAACTACGCAAAGGAACCCTCGATCCGGTGGCGTTGGTGGAGGAGGCCTTCGCAAAGAACGAGAGCGTAGGTGACCGCGCGATCTTCACCGAACTCCTGCGTGATCGTGCCGTGGCTGAAGCCAGGGCTGCACGGCGCAGGCTCAAGGCCGGATCCCCCGCAAGCCTGCTGGACGGCGTGCCGATGGCCTGGAAGGACCTGTTCGACGTCAAGGGCCGCGTGACCACGGCCGGCTCGGTCGTTCTGAAGTCGAACCCTCCGGCCAGCGCCGATGCTGCGCTGGTTGCCGCGGCCAGGGCGGCTGGACTGGTGAGCGTCGGTTGTCTCAACATGACTGAGTTTGCCTACTCCGGCATCGGCCTCAACCCGCATTACGGTACGCCGCGCAACCCCAACGACAAGTCGGTGCATCGTTCGCCCGGTGGATCATCTTCCGCAAGCGGCGTGGTCGTTGCGGCGGGCATCGTGCCGATTGCCATCGGCACCGACACCGGCGGGTCGATCCGCATTCCGGCATCATTCAACGGTGTCGTGGGCTACAAATCCTCGACCGGCCATTTTCCTATGGAAGGCGTGTTCCCCCTGTCGAGGACGCTCGACACGCTGGGCCCGCTGGCCCACACGGTTGAAGACTGCGTGCTTGCCGATGCGGTGCTGCGCGGGTTGAAAAAACCTGCTGTCAAGGCACGTGCGCCCAGGGGGCTGGAGATTCTTGTGCCCACGGACGTCGTGTTCGACGGTGCGGAGGCCGCGGTCGTCGCCAATTTCGAAGCCTCGCTCTCACGCCTGCGCAAGGCAGGTGCAAAGGTGAAGCGCATCACAATGCCGGTGTTCCAGCAGATCATCGACCTGATCGCGAAGCGTGGACATCTTCTGGGTGCCGAAGCGCTTGCCGTGCACTGGGACCGCGTGAAGGGCAAAGATGCCAAGCGCATGGACGCGCGCGTCGTCAAGCGCATCCTGATGGCCGACAGCATGACGGCGGTGGATCTCGTCGTCGTCACGGAAGAGCGAAAGCGCATGGTTGCCGAGACCGCAGCGCTCATCGGCAATGCTGTGGTCGCCTTCCCGACAACCCCGCATGTTGCGATGCCAATCGCCCCGCTCGCAGCCGATCAGGACGTGTTCTTCCGCAACAATGCGAAGACGTTGCGCAACACCATGCTTGGAAATTTCCTCGACTGGTGTGGCGTATCAATCCCGAATGGAACAGATTCAGGCGGCATGCCGACGGGCTTTCTATTCTCGGCTCCGCATGGGCGCGATGCGGATGTTCTGGCCGTTGGACTCGGAACCGAAGACCTGATCAGGAGGCAATGATGGCTGAGGTCTACAAGCGCTTGTTCTCTCCCTTCAAGCTTGGGAGGCAGACCATCAGGAACCGGATCGCCATGGCGCCGCTGACGCGGCAGATGGCGGAGGCGGACGGAACCCCGACCGATGAGATGGCGGCCTATTACGCGCGCCGTGCCCGGGGTGGCCTCGGGCTCATCATTACCGAGGGCACCTACGAGGATAACAGGCTGGGCTGCCGCGCCTATCTCTCACAGCCGGGCATCGTGACGGCACGGCATGTCAAGGCGTGGAAGAAGGTCTCTGCGGCGGTGCATGCGCATGACTGCAAGATCATCATGCAACTCATGCATGGCGGCCGTGTGAGTGACCCCCGCGTGCTTGGCGGCAAGCCGCCGGTCAGCGCGTCTGCCACGCAGAGCCCAGGCTGGACGCTCTACACCGATAATGACTACGAGAAGAAGATCCGCAACATCGAAGGCCCTTGGCCAAAGGTCACCTTCGGCAAGGCGCGTGCGCTGACAGTCAAGGAAATCCACGCAGTGGCCGATGGCTTCGCCGAGGGCGCCGTGCGCGCAGTGGAAGCGGGCTTCGATGGCGTGGAGATACACGGCGCCAATGGCTATCTGCTGTGGCAATTCATCAACCCGAAGACCAATCTGCGCACAGACGAATTCGGTGGCTCGCCTGAGAACAACGTTCGCTTCGCCAGGCTCGTGGCGGAGAAGGTGCGCAAGGCCATCGGCAAGGACAAGATCCTGACTCTGCGCCTGTCGCAGGATGGGGTGGATGACTTCGTCGGCGCCTGGCCGGGCGGGGTCAAATATGCGGTTGCCGTCGGCAAGGCCCTCAGGAATTCAGGCTATGATGCGCTCCATTGGGCGAGCTTCAACTACCTCGACAACCGCGATCCTGACAGCGATGCGCCGATGCCGAGTGTCATCCGCAAGGCCTCTGGCCTGCCGATGATCACCAATGGCGGAATTGCCGATGGGGCGGCGGCGGAAGCGGCCCTCAAGTCTGGAGCGGCCGATATCGTGGCGATTGGCCGTCCGATCTTCGCGCACCCTGACTGGGCCTATATCGTACGCTCCGGGCAACCCTATGACTGGTGCGCCTTCGATCGCAAATATGTCGTCCGCCCGCCTCTCGATTATGCTCATGCCTATCCCCTGGGCCTCGTCGATCCCAGGTGGCCGCACCGCTGGTGACAATGATTCTGACAGGCCGCGCATGCGGCAAGACAACATGAAGAGGGAGAAGGAAAATGGCTAAGAAAATCATGTGTGCCTTTGGCACGGATATCGACTCCGTCGCCGGCTGGATCGGCTCCTATGGCGGTGGCGACTCGCCGTCCGACATCCAGCGCGGCATCTTTGCCACCGAGGTTGGCGTGCCGCGGCTGCTGCGTCTTTTCAAGAAGTATGGCCTCAAGACCAGCTTCTTCATCCCCGGCCATTCGATGGAGACTTTCCCCAAGGAAATGGAGATGATCGTCAAGGATGGCCACGAGATTGGCGCGCATGGCTATCTTCATGAAAACCCCATTGCGATGACGCCGACCCAGGAAGAGGACGTGCTGGTGAAGTCTGTCGAGCTCATCAAGAAGCTCACCGGCGAGGCGCCGCGCGGCTATGTGGCGCCGTGGTGGGAAATGTCGAACTCGACCGCCGCGTTGCTCCTGAAGCATGGCTTCAAGTATGATCACAGCCAGGGCTACCGCGACTTCCAGCCTTTTTATGCCCGCGTTGGCGACAGTTGGAACACCATTGACTATTCCAAGTCCGCCAAGGATTGGATGCATCCCCTGAAGCACGGCAAGGAGATTGACCTCGTCGACATCGCCGCCAACTGGTACGTCGACGACCTGCCGCCGATGATGTTCATGAAGAAGGCGCCAAACAGCCACGGTTTCGTGAACCCGCGCGACATCGAGGAACTCTGGCGTGACCAGTTCGACTGGGTCTACCGCGAGATGGACTATGCCGTCTTCGCCTTCACCATTCACCCGGACGTCGCAGGTCGGCCGCAGGTTCTGCTGATGCTCGAGCGTCTGATCGAGTACATCTCCAAGCACTCTGGCATCGAGTGGGCTACCTTCGAAGATATCGCCGCGGACTTCCGCAAGCGGTATCCCTTCGCCGGCGGCAAGCGCCCCGAAGTGATCTGACACCATTGACGTAGGGCAGGCGGCACACCATGTGCCGCCTGCCGTTTCTTTTGGAAAGGCCAAGCCATGTGTTCCGCTTGCGGATATCCGGCTGCTCCCGGCCACTGGACGGAGGCAGGTGCTCCCACCGCGCATGACCGGTTGCGCGCCAAGTTCCGCCGCGCCCAGGTGCTGCAGCAGGTACTGCCGTCTTACGGGCTCAAGGTTTTCGAGGGTGGTGAGATTCCCGGCATCCAGGTCTCGACGCTCTCAGGCAGCCAGGCGATCCTGCGCGATCTTGACGAGATCTGGGCCATGGCGGAAAAGGTTAGCGGCGGGCCAGTCGACCCGCTCGATCCGCGCTTCATCGGCGACGAATGAACGGCCCGGAGGAAGGCCGTATTCGCCTTACGGTACTGGGCGGCTATCTTGGTTCGGGCAAGACCACCTGGCTCCGCCATCAGTTGCATGAGGGGCAGTTCGCGCGGGCCCGCGTGATCGTCAATGAAGCGGCAGAAACGCCAGTCGATCACGCGCTGCTCGGGCAGGCATCGGGCTTGTGCGTTCTTGCCGGCGGCTGCGTCTGCTGCGTGGCAAAGGCCGAACTGATCTCGGTGCTGCGCAAACTCTGCGATGAGCGGACCAGGGCGGATGCTGCAGGTCAGCGGCTTGATCACATTGTACTCGAAACGAGCGGTCTGGCTGACCCGGGGCCGATTGTGGCCGCCATCAAATCCGATCCTGTCCTCGTCTACCACATCGTGGTGAGCGAGATCATCGTGGCGGCCGATGCGCGCCATGCGATGAGCCAGCTCAGGAGCGAGCCACTGGGGCGGCGGCAGATCGAGATTGCCGACCGCATCATCGTCACCAAGGTGGACGAGGCAGAGCCGGCCGAACTCACGAAACTTCTCTCAACACTTGTAAGCATCAATCCGGCAGCGCGCATCAGCGGAGCGGTGAAGGGCGTAGAAACGGCGCTTCCGTCTTTCGAGGGTGTTGCGCCGGATGCGCTGCCTGATCTCAATGGACAAGCCCTGAAGCCCCCAGTTGCGCCTACGCGGCTCCAGCTTGACGACTCGATTGACTGGACAGCCTTCACTATCTGGCTCTCGGCCCTGCTTCACGCGCGCGGTGATGATATCGTACGCGTCAAGGGCGTGGTGAGGACACCGGCAGGCCGCCTGCTGCTGCAGACCGTGCGCAAGGTTGTGCAGACCCCGGAGATCCTGCCGGAGCAGGATGGTCTGGGCGAAGACAACATGATCGTGCTGATTGGGCGAGGGTTTACGCAGAGCCAGCTAGCAAGATCGCTGCGCTATTTTGCTGGTAAACGGTAGCGGCCATAGTTTTAGTCAGCGACCCTGCTCCCTCCCCTCACCATGCCCGGGCTTGACCCGGGCATCCTTCTGCCGCCGCAAACAGGGTAGCCGGGTCAAGCCCGGCTATGATGAGATTTTGTGGTTGAATTGCCACCTGGGATCAACGTCTCATCGTTGCCCGCCGCTTCTCTGTCGCCTCGTGGTCGAGCGCCCAGGCATAGCCATTGTTCGCCGCCTTCAGCACCACGCCATAGACATCGCGCGCGTGTTCGGCGGAGATGAAGTCGTCGAGCACGTCGTCGAGCACCTTTTCAGGATCGCGATCGAGCGGATTGCCGTAGCCGCCACCTGAAGGCGAGTAGTAGGAGACGACATCGCCTGGCTCGACACGCAAGCCTGAGAACTTTGCATAATGCTGGGCGACCTTGTCAGGTGTTGCGCGGTTATGAATTTCAAACTTGCCGACCGAGCCCGGCTTTCCTCCGAAAACGCCCCAGGGCGCATCTTTGTGACGGTCTGACTCATGCGTCACGAAACCCGGTGTGAGGAAGCGCTGCGACTTCACCACGCCCTGGCCGCCGCGGAACCGGCCGGCGCCAGGAAACACATCGCTCCGGCACTCGTAGCGGTCGCAGATCAGTGGAATGTGCATGCCCAGATCCTCGAGCGGGTTGTTGCGCGTGTTGCGCATCAGTTCCTCGACGGTATCCGGGCCGTCAGAAGTCGGCCGGCCACCCATTGCCGCCTCGTTCACCTCGAGGAATACCCAGTAGTCGCCACTGGGGCGCACGCCGGAATAGGCTGCAAAGGAAAGTGTTGCCGAATTGCCGGCGGTGCAGCGGTCCGGCACCACCGGTGCCAGCGCCTTGATGATGAGATCAACCACGCGCTGGATCTGGCAGAAACGCGCTTCGGCCGCCACCGGTGCAATGGGGTTGAAGATTGAGCCCTCGGGTGCAATCACCTTCACTGGGCGGAAGGAGCCCTCATTCTGTGGAATGTGTTCGGAGGTCGTGTAGGTATCGAGCAGCAAGGCGCGGAAGGCGAAGAAGCAGGCGACCTTGGTCGAGCCCTCGAATGGCACGTTGAACGCGGTGGGCGACTGCGGGGCTGAGCCCGTGAGATCAACCTCAACACCATCGCCCTTCACCCGAACTGTGACCTTGATGGGCAGCGTTTTGTCGCGGTTGCGGCCATCATCGTCCAAGAAGCCTTCCGCGGTGTATTCGCCGTCTGGAATTTTGGCGATCTCACGGCGCAACATGCGCTCGGTATAGTCCATCAGCTGCTCGGTCGCCTGCAGCACCTTGTCCTTGCCGTAGGTCGCAAGCAGTTCCTGGAAGCGCTTCACGCCAAGTTCGGCCGATGCGATCTGCGCCTCGAGATCGCCCATCACCAGAGAGGGCACGCGGGTGTTGTCGCGGATGTAGTTCCACACGTTCTCGTTTCGCTTGCCACCCTCATAGAGCTTGAGCGCATTCATCAGCATGCCCTCGGCGAAGACGTCCGGCACGTCGATGATAAGACCGGGTGTCGCCGCTCCGATGTCGACGTGGTGGGCCGTGTTGGCCGAGAAACCGACGAGCTTGCCTTCGAAGAAGACTGGCATGACGACGGCAATGTCGGGCGAGTGGCTGGCGCCGAAATAGGGGTGGTTGTGGAGCACGCAGTCTCCTGGCTTCCAGTCCTTGAGGCCGATGCGCTTCTCGATGCCGCGCAGGTAACCCGGCAGCGAGCCGATGTGCATCGGGGTCGAGTCGGATTCGCACAGCGTGTTGTAGCGCGTATCGAAAAGGCCGGCGCCAAGGTCCTGGCTTTCGCGGATGATCGAGGAGTAGGACATGCGGTAGAGCACGTTGCCCATCTGCTCTGCGATGGCGTGCAACGCACCGCCAATCACCTGCAGCGAGATGGGATCGAGCGGCTTCGTCTTGGCTTTGCCGAGACTGCGCTTCACGGGCTTGGCGGTCTTCTTTGCAAACGTTCTGGCGATACGGGCCATGATCCTGTCCTCCCTCAGCGCTTGGCGATGTGGATGTCGCCGTGGCCCAGCACCTTGGCGCTGTAGGACGGCGGAATCAGAGTGGTTGAGTTGTGCTGCACGATCAGAGCGGGCCCGGTAATCACGTCGCCCGCAAGAAGCTTGCCGCGATCGAAGCGCGGGGTCGGAAGCGACTTTCCGTCATCGAACACGGTAGGCCTCGTGTAGAGCTTCGCCACGGCAGGGTTGCGCCGGTTACCCTTCTTGAGGTTGGGAAGCTTCAGCGTCTCGACCTCGGCTGCACCTACGACGCGGATGGTGATGATCTCCACCATCTGGTCCGCGAAGGCATGGCCATAGACCTGCTTGTGGTGGTCATAGAAGTTCTTGATCACCACGCCGATGTTCTTGGCCGAGAGCGGCTCCTTCGGCATCGCCGCGCGCAGCTCGAAGCCCTGGCCGAGGTAGCGGCATTCCGCGATCGCCGTGAAGCGGTGCTTGGAGGCCGCGATGCCGTCGGCGAGGAGCTGCTTGCCCGCAAGCTTCTTGAGGTCGTCGACGATGCGATTGACTTCCTTGAAGTCCTTCGCATCCGCCTTGTTGGCGATGACCAGCACCGAGCGCGTGAACTCATACTGGAGATCGGTGAGGAGCAGGCCCATCGCGGCAGTGATGCCGGGATGCAACGGCGCCACCACGTCCTTCGCATAAATCATTTCGGCAAGCGCCACGGCATGGAGCGGGCCGGCACCGCCGAAGCCCATCAGCGTGTAGTTGCGCGGGTCGATGCCCTTGGCCACCGAATTGCTGTTGATGGCGAGCGCCATGTTGTTGTTGATGACCTTGAGGATGCCGAGCGCTGCATCCTTCACCGATAGTCCGAGTGGCTTGGCGATATGCGTTTCGATTGCCTTGTGGGCAAGCTTGGGTTCGATCTGCAGGTCACCACCGAGGAAGTGTTCCGGGTCGAGGCGGCCCAGCACGACCTGCGCATCGGTAACTGCGGGCTCCGTGCCGCCCTTGCCGTAGCAGGCGGGGCCTGGTTCGGCGCCAGCGGAGCGTGGACCAACGCGGAATGCCCCGCCAGGGTCGATATGGGCGATCGACCCGCCGCCAGCACCAATGGCATCGATGTCGATCATCGGCACCAGCACGGGCAGCGAGGCCACCTCCGTGTCGCGCGGGTTCTTGATTCGGAGTTCGCCGTTCTGGATCACCGAGATATCGGCTGAGGTGCCGCCGATGTCGATGGTGATGACGTTCTTGGTCCTGCAGGAGGCTCCCGTCCAGCGGCCGCCGATGGCGCCGCCCGCGGGGCCCGACAGCAGCAGGCCCACTGGGCGCTGCGATGAGTTCTCGATCGTCGAGATGCCGCCGTTTGACTGCATGATGCGCACAGCCGCACTGACGCCGTTCTCGCGCAGCCGGTCTTCGAGGCGGCGGAGGTAGAGCGTTGTCTTGGGGCCAATATAGGCGTTCATTGCCGCCGTCGAGAAGCGCTCGTATTCGCGGATGACGTTGACCACTTCCGAGGAACAGCAGACGTAAGCATCTGGCAGGATCTTCCTCACGATCTCCTTGGCGCGAAGCTCATGCGTGGTGTTGAGGAAGGAGAAGAGAAAGCAGATGATGACCGAGTTGATGCCGCGCTTCTTGAAGAGCAGGGCCGCCTCGCGCACCTGATCTTCGTTGAGCGGTGTCTCGATTTCACCAAGCGGCGGCATGACGCGTTCATCGACCACGATGCGGTTGCGGCGCTTGACGAGGGGCTTCGACTGCCACGGCACGTCGAACTGGAGGGAGAAATTGTGCGGGCGCTTGTGGCGCGCCATGTGGAGAATGTCGCGAAAGCCGCGGGTGGTGATCATGCCCACCTCAGCGCCCTTGCGTTCGATCACCATGTTGGTGGCAACGGTGGTCCCATGCATCACCATGTTGATTTCGGCGGGCTTGATCCCGGCGATCTTCGCGATTTCCACCACACCCTTCACCACACCCACCGATTGGTCGTGTGGCGTCGAGGAGACCTTGTGAACAAAGATCGACTGACCGTCCCGGCCACCCGTTTTCTCAAGCACGATGTCGGTGAAGGTTCCTCCGACGTCCACGCCAACCCGGATCATCATGGCCTCCTCAGAAGATGTATGTTGCATACTCTGAAGCGGCAATTGATGGTGTCAAGTCATCACGTCATGCATTTTCGGCCCGATTTGGGGCAAGTCGCTGTTCCTGCCGGGCGCGTGCCACAAAATTGCGCAATGCTGGGCTCTGATTGGCTCGATTCCAGCACAGGATGGTCTCGAGCCTGGTTGCACAGTCGGTGATCGGCCGGATTACGACACCCTCGGCGCGCAGGCGCGAGATGCTTTCTGCATACAGTGATACGCCCAGACCTGCGGCAACTAGGCCGAGGATGCCCAGCGTGTTCGACGGCTCATAGGCCACGCGCATGCTGAGTCCGGCGGCGCTGAACAGGTCCCCTACCAGCATCCGGAAGAAATCCCATTGGTCATGGCTGCCGAGAATGAGCCTCTGCGCCGCGAGTTCGGCGAGCGTCACCGCCGGCAGGCGGGCCAACGGGTGGTCTTCGGGGATCAGCGCCACCAGCGTTTCTGAGGCGACCGCCACCTGATCGAATTGGGGGTTCTGGAACGGACCCAGCATGAAGCCTGCATCGATGTCGCCGCGCGAAATGGCCAGTTTCTGCGCCTGGGTGCGGAGGTAGCGCAGCTCCAGCGCCACGTCCGGAAACTGGGCTGCAAAATCCCGAATGGCCGCAGGCATTACCCCGGGTGCCGCAAACGACATGTAGGCAAGCCGCAGCCGGCCGGATTTACCCTCGGCGGCAACGCGTGCAACCTCCCCGGCGCGGGCCAGCGCCTGCATGGCGGGAGCAATCTCCTCGTAGAAGACACGGCCTGCTTCGGTCAGCACCACCTCGCGGGTGGTGCGGAAGATCAGCTGGTAGCCAAGTCCGTCCTCGAGGTTCTGGATGCGGCGGCTCAGGGCCGACTGGTCGATGAAAATCCGTTCCGCCGCCTTGCGGAAACTCAGCTCCTCGGCAATAGCCATGAAGGCCTGAAGGTCACGTGAGTTGAATGGCGCCATGATCTCCTCTGGATCTTTCATTCAAAACAGCAGCATAGCAATTGATGCACATTTGGCATCAACAAATTTCCAGCCGTCAATAGCCATTGCGCAAGAACAGGCATTCAATGGGAGCGATCCACAGGAGCAGTGCCCCATGAACCTCGACCCGGCGGAACTCGACAAGATCCTTCAGCAGGCCTTTGACGCCAGTACCAAGATTTACAAGGAGCGGGGTTTTGCGCGCCGCATCGGCTTCGGCAAGCGGCCGGCCCTGATCAGCGTCGATCTCGCAAACGCCTGGACGCGCCCGGGTAACCCCTTCACCTGCGAGAAGGTGGACGAGGAAATCATCCCGTCGATGCAGCGCCTGCTGCGGGCCTGCCGCGACAATGGCCATGTCGTTGTGCACATCACCACCGCCTACCAGTCGCCCAACCGTCAGGACCTGCACACCGACATGGGCTTGTGGCACCACAAGATCCCGATTGAGGCCGTCGACCTGAAGGACGAGCACCTCTGGGCGATCGACTCCCGCATTGCTCCCATCGAAGGCGAGTACGTCCTGCTCAAGAAGCGGGCGAGCGCCTTTAGCGGCACGCCGCTGGCGGGTTACCTTAGGAGCTGCGGCGTTGACACGATCCTCGTTACCGGCGTGACTGCCACGGCCTGCGTGCGCACCACGATCTGCGACGGTCTCGCGGAAGGCTTCCGCACCATTGCGGTGCGTGAAGCAATCGGAGACCGCGTGCCGGGTGCGGTGGCGTGGAACCTTTATGACATCGATGCCAAGTTTGCTGACGTCGAGTCGACCGATACCTGCGTGGAGTATTTGAACAAGGTAAAGGGCTGAGTTCTCTCATGTCATTCCGGCGCGGCCGGAATGACGCGCCCGTCACTCTGCCCGCGCTGCATTGCCAGACGCAGGATTGCATGCGGCCGCAGTGTCTGGCCTCTTTTGTCGGTGATGGGACGGGCGAAGCACCGCGGTCACGCCTCAGGCCGGTCGGCTTTTGACTGATTCCGCTGCCGGTTTGTCGGTCTTGTCGTGTCTCGAGCAAGAACTGGCCTGATTGCATCGCGCGGAAGAAGAAATTTCGTGGTATGGGCAGGAGAATGGCGAAGAGTGGGCTGGTTGCCCGGTCGAGCCCTCAGGCGCCGCCACGGTGCGACAGGCCGGCCATAAGCGCTCGCCGGTGGCGGGCGTCCGGTTCGTCGTGCTCCGCACTGCCGCGGCCGAACGGCGCTGTTTCAATCAGGTCGGTTCTTGCTCTAGGATGCCGAAATCAAAACGGTCAATGCTTCAATTCCGGCAGGAAGGTATGAAGAAGGCTTTGCGCATGTTGCTCTACGCGGTTCTCGGTCTGACTGTTCTGCTGCTTGGCATCGTCGCCTTCTGGTATGTTCAGGTCCAGAACGTGGAGATTGCCCGCTATAGCGTCATCGAAACCGATGGTGACATCGAGATCCGCGACTATCCGGCAATGATCGTGGCAGAGGTTACACGAGGTGGGTCGAGAGATCAGGCGGTTCGGGCCGGATTTGGGCCGCTGGCCGGTTACATTTTCGCCAAGGAACGGGATGGTGAAAAGATCGCCATGACGGCACCCGTCACCCAGAAGGCGGAAGGAAGCGCCTGGACGATCCGGTTCGTCATGCCAAGTGGCTATGATCTCGAGCGTCTGCCGAAGCCAGCAGATCCGCATGTCCAGCTGCAGCAACTACCCCCGGCACGCAGGGCGGCCATACGCTTCAGCGGCTGGTGGTCTGACGAACTCTTCCAGACGAAGGACGCTGCCCTGCGGGAATGGATGGCAAAGAGGCAATTGAAGCCGTCCGGCACGCCGACATTCGCCTACTACAATGATCCTTTCACACCGGGCTTCCTGCGGCGCAATGAGATCCTCTACGACCTCGAGTAGGAACCACCCTGATTGAAACAGCGCTGCTCGGCCGTGGTGGCGCCTGGGAGGGTCATCGCAGTTTGATGCCACCTGATCCAGCATGCTCAGCCCATTCAGACAGTTGTCCCATCGGCGCAGGAGGCTGCGGTTCGGCCTTGTCATATTGCCGGGTGCCGCCCCTGGCCTTGCGGCATGGGTCTGTCCCGGACATTATGCATCAGCAATCTTTCTATGCGTGTAGAGGGCTATATTGTTTGAATGTTCCGTTTCAATTTCGACTGCATCATTGAGATACCGAGCATCGTTCCTCTTAAAACGCACTGAGTTCGAGTCCAAGGCCAAACTGCAAGGTCTCTCAGCTTCATGCTGGCGCTGCGTAACGGCTTCATTGATCCTCGTAATCGTCGGGGATGCCTGTCGATATGAAAATCCTAGGTCTGCCAAGTGATTTCCTCTGCCGTGAGTCACATCCGAGGGCGCTGGCGGATCCGGGGCTGCGCGGCGATCCCGCAGGCAGCGCCTTCGATTGGTCCATCCGTCTTGCAAGCTGCATCGACCAGATGCCGTCACGGGTCAGGGCCTGACGTCTTTGCCCGGCAACGTCCTTCGGGGCTGGCCTCTCGATATCGCGTTGAGGTAAAAAGAAGATAAGCCTTGCATCGTAGGCCAAGCTGACGTTGAAGTTTCGAACCGATTGTGTTTGAAAAGCCGCCTGCAGATGACATCATTCCTGCCACTGTCCCGCGCCATTGACCGGCTAAGCCAGGCTGCTGCAGCATTGGCTGCCGTGCTTGGCTTTCTGAGCTGCTTCATCAGTGCAGCCAATGCGGTGTCCCGCTATCTGTTTGACGCCTCGTCCAATGCCTGGCTGGAAATCCAGTGGCAATTGTTCGCGGCTACCTTCCTCCTGGGCGCGCCCTGGGTTCTGAAGCTCAATGAGCATGTCAGGGTCGATCTGGTCTATGGCGTGCTTTCGCCCAGGACACGGCTGAAGGTTGATATTTTTGGGTTTGTGATCTTCTTTTTCCCGTTCTGCATCCTGATGCTTGACATGACGGCGCCATGGTTCCTTCGCAGCTTCTGGGCCGGGGAGGGCTCCTCCAATGCCGGTGGACTTCCGGTATGGCCGGTCAAGGCCTTGCTGCCGCTGGGCTTTGTGCTGTTGCTGCTTCAGGGCATGTCCGAACTCATCAAGCGGATCGGCGCCCTGAGGGGCATGCCGGGACTCGTGGCCGGTTACGAGAAGCCGCTGCAATGACTGGAGATCCGGCCGATGCTTGACTATGGCCTCCTGGCGCCCGCCATGTTCGTGGGGCTCATCTTCTTCCTGCTGGTGGGCTTTCCGGTTGCCTTTTCGCTGGCAACGCTTGGCCTGTTCTTCAGCTTCATTGCCATCGAGATGGGTTACTTCGGGGTGGAGTTTCTTCAAGCCCTGCCGGCGCGCGTGTTCGGCATCATGTCAAACGAGTTGCTGCTCGCCATTCCGTTCTTTACCCTGATGGGCGTGGTGCTGGAGAAATCCGGCCTCGCCGAAGATCTGATGGAAGGTTTCGGTCAGCTCTTTGGCCCGCTGCCGGGCGGCCTTGCCCAGGCGGTGATCTATGTTGGCGCCATTCTTGGCGCCATCACCGGCACGGTGGCGGCCAGCGTCATCGCCATTGGCATGATCGCCATCCCGATCATGATGCGCTACGGCTATGACATGAAGATCGGCACCGGGGTGATCGCGGCCTCGGGCACCATCACCCAGGTCATTCCGCCGTCCCTCGTCTTGATCGTGCTGGCCTTCCAACTGGGCGTGCCGGTGGGCGACATGTATCTCGGCGCCATCGGGCCCTCGATTGCACAGGTCCTCTTGTTTTCCGGCTTCATTCTGCTGGTGTCGCTGTTTCAGCCGCACCGGGTGCCGGCCCTGCCGCCTGAGGCCCGGACGCTGAGGGGCGTTGCTCTGTGGTCCAAGGTGGCCTGGGGCATGCTGCCGTCACTCATTCTCATCTTCCTGGTGCTCGGCACCATCTTCATGGGCATCGCCTCGCCGACGGAGGCCGGTGCGATGGGCTCGATGGGATCCATCCTGCTCGCAATTGCGCATGGTCGCTTCACCCTGAAGATGCTGTGGGGGTCGATGGACGTGACCATGCGCATAACTGCCATGGTGATCTTCATCCTGATCGGCGCCACGGTGTTCAGCCTTGTGTTTCAGGGCGTCAATGGCGGCAAGTGGATCGAGCATCTGCTGAGTCACATTCCAGGTGGCCGTCTTGGCTTCCTGATCTTCGTCAATATCTTCGTCTTCTTCATTGCCTTCTTCCTCGACTTCTTCGAGATCGTGTTCATCATCGTGCCTCTGCTGATCCCCACCGCGGTGGCGCTCGACATTGATCTCGTCTGGCTGGGGGTGCTCCTCTGCGTGAACATGCAGACGGCCTTCATGCACCCGCCATTCGGTTTCGCGCTGTTCTATCTGCGCGGCATCGCGCCACCTGAAATCAAGAGCCGGGACATCTATCTGGGGTCGATACCATGGATCGTCCTGCAACTAATACTTGTGGCTCTGATCATTACCTTTCCCGCCATCGTTGATTACTGGATTGCTCCTGCCGAGCTTCTGAACGATGCGGATGTGCAGCAGCAGCTTGACCAGATCCAGATGCCGACCATAGAACTGCCGTCGATAAATCCGTGAGCTGCAGGGCTCCGTAAACGGGCAAACTGGGAGGAAAATCATGAAAAGACGTCATCTCCTGACTGCTGCTGCAACCGGAACCATTGCCGCGACGGCGCTTGCCGCTCCGGCTATTGCGCAATCGGCGCCGAAGCTCAGCTGGCGGCTCACCTCGGGCTTTCCGAAGGCGCTCGACACCATCTATGGCGCAGCAGAGGAATTCTCCATGGCCGTGGCCGAGGCCACCGACGGCAATTTCCAGATCCAGGTCTTCGCGGCCGGTGAAATCGTGCCGATGCCGGAAGCTGCCGATACCGTTGCCTCCGGCACCGTGGAGATGACCCACACCGCCAGCTATTATTACTGGGGCAAGAACCCGGTCTATGCGCTGGGCACCGCGGTGCCCTTCAGCCTCAATGCCCGTGGCATGAACGCCTGGTTCTACCATGGCGGTGGCATCGACATGATGAATGAGTTCTATCACAGCCAGAACCTGCACATGCTTCCGGGCGGCAACACCGGCGTCCAGATGGGCGGCTGGTGGCGCAAGGAAATCAAGAGCGTTGCCGATCTGCAGGGCGTCAAGATGCGCATCGGCGGCATGGGCGGCAAGGTGATGGAAGCCCTCGGCGTGGTGCCGCAGCAGCTCCCGGGTGGCGAGATCTATCCCTCGCTCGAGCGCGGCGCCATCGACGCCGCCGAATGGGTCGGGCCCTACGACGACCAAAAGCTCGGCCTCAACAAGGTAGCGCAGTTCTACTACTACCCAGGCTTCTGGGAAGGGGGTCCGGTGCTGAATTTCATGATCAACCTCGCCAAGTGGAACGAGCTGCCGAAGAACTATCAGGCGATCGTATCTTCGGCGGCCGCTGCCGCCAACCAGTCCATGCTGGCAAAGTACGACGCCCGCAATCCGCAGGCCCTGAAGTCGCTCATTGCCGGCGGCGCCCAGCTGCGCGCCTATCCGGATGATGTGATGAAAAAGGCCTATGAGGCAGCCAACGCCCTCTACGCGACGATCTCGGCTGAGAACCCGGAGTTCAAGAAGATCTTCGAAAGCCAGGTGGCTTTCCGCAATGAGGTCAATCTTTGGAACCAGGTGGCAGAGCTCACCTATGACGCCTTCATGATCCGCAACCGTCCCAAGGGCTGAGCGGGTCGACCGTTGTGATCTGCCAAGGGCTGTCACCCGGCCGGATGTTTCAAACTGCGTTGATGAGTTCGCTGCAACGTGGCTGACTTCTCCAAGGCAAGGGGTGTCTTGTCTGTCGACAGTCCTTGCAAGCCTCTTCCATTATAGTATGACCCGATGACCATCCTTCAGAATGAAGAACCGCAGAGTGCCGGAGTTACTCGCCAAGCCGCAGATCCATTATCCGTGCAGGGCAGGCCTCCGTTTTTGGTTCAGACATCCATCCTTTTTATAAGACTGGATGGGCTTGACCCCGCACCGTTCTGCATGGATTAGTGCATGAATAACAGCTGGTCGATTCATGCATGCTTGGGGCTCCAATGGGTGATTCACTGTCGGTCTACATGCAAGTCTATAGAAATCCGCGAGCAACATTTGAGGCTCTTCGGTCGTTTAGAAGTTTTTACCGCCGGGAGCCAATAACTGTTGTATCGGACGGCGGGGAGGATTTTTCAGAAATCTGCAATGCCGTGGGCGCGCGGTTCATCCATTCAAAAACAACAACAACAACCCAGCGGATGACATTGCCTGGCGTGTATGAGTACCTTGCAAGAATCTATGCCCATTGCCAGGCTGTCGACAGCAAGTGGGTTGTCCTGTTCGAGGATGACGTTCGGACCGTCAGAACAGTGCGCGACTTTCCTTTAACAGACTGTGCGGGTCCGCGCTTCAATATCTATCATCAAAATCTAACCAAGGTGCTTGTTGAGAAGTTTGGCTCTATGCCGTTTGGCTATGGAATGTGCGGGGGATCAGTCTTTAATCGTCAGGTATTCATTGATTGTTATGAAGCGAACAGGAGCCTTGAACCCTATGTTTCACTTGATGAGCGTGTTTCGTCATGGTCTGACCTGCCGCTGACCCTATTGTTTCAGATTAATGGAAGGAGCTATTCGGTATGGAGCGAGGTGTCTGAGATTTTTCACCCCACCCATCCAATCATTAGAGATGCTGCTTTTGATCACGCATATAAGTATTGGTACGATAAGCCATTCACGGTGGAATTGCTGCTGGCTGGAGAACAATAGTCCAGCGACTTGTAGAGAGTCAGTTGAAGTCGTGAGGTATGAAAAGAGTATTCACGAGCTTCGTTGATGTCGTCTCAACTCCTGTGGGCATGATGTAGTACAACCTGGCTGACGGCCATGGCTGGTTTTTCGGAAATGGTTTCTGCTCTTCGAATGATGCATTGGTTGATCTTTCTCTGCCGCTTGGATGCAGTCATGAGTGGACTGAGCAATGTTCATGATTATCTGGCAATGGCGTTTCTTCATACGGTGAAGCGCACCCGACGCGCAGAATAGGCGCCTGATTCCGCCGATGAAAAAGTCATAACCGCCAGAACTTCAATCAGGAACCTGTGTTTGACGGCCCGCCTGGCAAATGCTGGCGGCGAAATGGACGAAATGACTGGTGGCTGGGGCCAACAGGGGCATTGGCGTTCTGCAAGCACTTAAGGCGCTGCATCGTTTATGGCAGTTCGCTTCCATGAAACTGCCGCCTGAAAGCAGGAGATTGACGCATGAATCAGCAACAAGGAGTATTTATCAACTAAAAAAAGAATATTGCATCTTGATAATTAAGCATCAATATGCAACATAAGAATGTGTTATGAATAGCTCAAGAACACCACGTCAGAGTGGAACCGGTGGTTTTGCCATTGGCCAGCGGCAATGCCCACCAGAAGTTAACTCGTTATCAGTGACTTCTCCGGATCATGGACCGATGCAGCGTGGAGAGTGGGCGCATGACGGGTAATTCTGATGATCTGGCTTTGGCCATAAATGCTCTGCGTATGTATCGTGACACGAGCAGGAAGCTGGGCCTTGAACTCGACTTTCTGCGCGCCAGTGTTGCAGCAGGGAACATAAGCCTGCGGACAGAAGCAGATACTCATTCGGAAACGGACCTATCGGTGACTGAAGCTGAAAAACTGAGGCGTGCCTACTCTGTACTTAGAGACGCTGTGGCGAGAATCATTGAACAGAGCAAAGCTGTTAGCGTCGAGTCAGAAGAGCTGCGCTCTTTGGCCACCAGATCAGAGTCTGTCTTCCGCGCCGCAACAGATCGGGCAGTGGGGCAACTTCGGCTCGCTTTCTAGAGGCACGCTTTCTTGCGCCGCGAAACCCAACATCGGCAGCGCTCACTGCGTGTAATCATCACGAATTTAAGTCTGGTGGTATAGGGCACGGAATCAATTCTTCTGAAAGCAAGACTATCCGGGGTCCTGTGACTGGCGGTTCGGCAAGTTCTCCTTCAGCAGCATGTGAAGTGGCTCGGAGAGAGCGAGTTTGTCTGCCACGTCAAGCTCAGACAGCCAGATTTCGCGCATGCAAGCCACAAGAACGTCGAAGTTTTGCCGAAAGCTGAAACGCCAGGTCCTCGACAGGCTACCCTCCCTGTAGAACTTGTAGCACAACGTCTCAGGAATGCGGACAAAGCTTCCGACAAGTGAAAGATGAAAGAGCCACGGCAGATCAGCTGAGAATTCGCCCGAATCGTGCTTGCGCAATCCGCCGACCTTGCGGGCTGCGGCCGTGCGAAACATGCCGCGATTTGGAACCCACCACCGACCGCGCCGCGACAAGACGCGCTGTCCCCGCTCGCACGCTTCGGCGACGCCATCCAGATCGGCGTACTGCCAGAGTTCCTGGGAACCATCGAGCCTGGTGAGCAGTGTATCAGCAAATGCAACGGATGCCTCGGGGTGAGCATCCAGAGCTGTCTTCAAGCTGTGCAGATAGATGGGCGAGAGCAGGTCGTCGTGAAACGCGAACAGGGCATAGGGTGACTCGAGTTGGGACAGGAGAAAATTGCTGTTGTCCACCCAGCCAAGTCGCTTCGACTGTCTTATCACCTTGAAACGCCCATCATGGGCGGCATGCTCTGCGCAGATGTCAAACGTTTGATCATCGCTCAGGTCAACCGATATGATTGCCGTAAACTCCTCGTGGCTTTGGCTGGAAATGGAGACAAGAGTGTTGGCGACGAAGGGTGCGGCCTGGAAGGCCGGAACAAGAACGGTGATGGCAGGTTCAGCCGGCATGCGGGCAACACCTCCTGTTGGCTCTCAGTGACAGCTTGCAGCCACAACCCGCTGCGCAAGAATCGGGATCGTGGTGAGTTTGCCAGAGTCGATGCTGAAATAGGAACCAAAATGCCGCATGAAACTGGCCTCGCGCTCATGAAGCCCGCTTTCGACCACATCGACATCCCGGTCGCCGCGAGCAACGATCGCACCGGCGTCAACCGAGAGGATCTCGCACTTCTCGAAGCATGGATACCAATCGGCTATGGCGCGAACAATGGCAGTTGCGATGGAGTTGCTGACGGCGGGCTGTTCCTTGCCCTTGCAGGCCGGCTCCCAGGCCATCGGCGGCGCTATGTCATGGCTCCATCCCCGTAGCCCCTCTGCATACCAGGAT
>NZ_JBIIDX010000052.1:0-19963 GCF_044238155.1 Aestuariivirga sp.
CTTATCTCCAGGATGGAGCTCTCCTCCGCCATCTACGGGTCGGCCAAGGGCGTCTATGATGCGTCCCCGCCAACTCTCTTGTGGGAAATAGACAAGCTGTCCACGCGCATGTACGAGATCGCCAAGGTTCAGGGTTGCAGAAGAGCTGAATAAACGACAAGCCGCACGGCTACGATCAAGTCTCACAACTTCTGCAAGTTCAGGGCCGCGCCTTGACCTAATCTCGATCAACGAACCCAGTTCCAACCAGCCTGACAGCCCCGCGACATCCACGATGGTCGGCCCAATCGCACAGACCTCACCCAGTGGGCGCACGAAAGGGAGTTCCAGGCAGCCTCGCTGAATTCGACTGGCAAGCCTCGACAATGGCGATGAGTCACGCAATTCCTTCAAGACTGCTACGCCGAGCGCGCACCCAGAGCCTGGATTGTCTCACGTAGTGATCCATCACGCTGCTCAAGACTGGCGTTTACCGCCTCAAAAATCCGCTGGAGTTCAATCAACCGTGTAATCTCAGTGATCGGATTCACGTTAGACCCTTCTGAATACCCCTGCACAAAGCCACTTTCAAGGAAGTCTTCTAAAGGTTGTGCGGCAGCAACGGGTATAAGACCCGAATTTTCATCACGCGAATAGCCTTGGCTAAAATCAACATCAAAGAGGCCTATAGAGCCTGGACTGCGCCCACCCTGACGAATGAATCCGTCTCTTGAAATCTCCACTTCACCGCCAAGTGGATCCAAAGAAATGGGAGCGCCACTGGGATCAAGCACTGGATGTCCCAAAAGAGACACAAGCTCACCGGAAGGTAGCATCTGCATTCTGCCGTCCCGTGTATAGGCTATTCCCCGACCTGTAAGGACCGCCATAAAGGCTGAACCATTTATTGCGACATCTAGTTGATTACCCGTCTTGACAAAGTTGCCGCTGCGAGGATCGACATGTGATCTGCCAGCACCAAGAAAGCTAGTGTCGAACGGGCGGGTCTTTGATACAACAGATGAAAATGTAACGCCTTCGGCACGGAAGCCGGCTGTTTCAGCATTCGCGACATTGTTGGCAACTGTATCAAGGCGACGCATCAATGCAACTTGCCCTGCAATACCTATGGGAGAGAGATGGTCCATCAGCGTCCTGGTAATTTCAACAACTGCATGCTCAGCAAGAGAGAGTTATCAAAAGACGACAGCAAGGGCCGAGTCAGATTTATCTGCTGGAGATCAACACCCGATGGAGCTTGAGTAGCCTGCCACTTTGCAGTAAAGCGCGTGATAAAATTATCGAGTTTCACCGGGTCCGCAAAGTCTGCAATATCAATCTTTGTCCGAAGATAAGTCGCCTGCGTGTCAATGTCTGTGGATGAGTAGGTGGAAGGAAGGCCAAGAGCTGTCTGAACAACCTTATAGAGCGCTGCATCTGCCATCAGTCCATAAACACTTGATACTACAGAAGCTTTTCTCTGAAAGTATAGAGCAAGACGAAGTCCTTCATCTGTTTTACCTGCATCTGATTCAAGCTGAATGCGAATATAACGATCAACAGTACCCTGCTGTACCCGGTCAAATGCTGTCGTTGCAGCTCCGTACCTTGCAAAATTGAATGTCTCGGCAAATTCCCGGAATCGTGGATCCGCAAGTTGCAGAGCAAAGCTTTTTTCGCCATCAGTTCCTTCAACAAGAACCTTACGCATGAAAGCTTTGCCAAATATCATATCCTTTAATCCAAAGGCAGTCATTGCAAACTTATAGATGCGATCATTCCTCAGGAACTCGTCAACTGACTTTACATTTCGTACATTTGCCAGATAGTAATCAGATTCTCTCTTGATCTCGGGACGTCTTGCAACCACTGCAAGACTACGATCAATATTCTGAGTAATTTGTTGGTACTTGGATACTGTTCCGAGCATAACTCTCTGTCCAGATATTGATACATATGCTCATCTGGCTTGTCTGAGACTGAACGACTACCATACAGGTCCACGCAAGCTGCCAAGACTAGCTACAGAACACTTCAATAGCGTAGAGAGTATCAGCATATGACCTTTCTAATCGGCATGGTCATTGTATTTGGCTGCCTGCTTGGTGGCTTTGCTGCAATGGGTGGCCACATTTCAGTTCTGTGGCAGCCCTTCGAGTATGTCATTATCCTAGGGTCAGCCATCGGTACATTTTTCGTCGCAAACTCCATGAAGGTCGTCAAGGACTCCTTCAAAGGTATAATGGAAGCCATAAAGGAAGCTTCACCAAAGCCAAGAGATTATCTTGATACACTAGCCATTCTTTATGCACTCATGAGGGAATTGAGAACCAAGACACGCACGGAAATGGAAATCCATGTCGATAATCCAGCTGAGTCTGAGATATTCAAGGCCTTTCCCAAGATTCTTGCTGACAAGGATCTGACCAACTTCATTTGTGACTTCTGTAGGCTAATCATAATCGGGAACGCCCGCACTCATGAAATCGAAGCCCTGATGGACGAAGAGATTCAAACAATCCAGCGGGATAAGCTGAAGGTTTATCTTGCCTTATCAGCCGTTGCTGATGCTCTGCCAGCGCTTGGCATTGTTGCCGCGGTATTAGGTGTAATCAAGGCAATGGGCGCCCTGGATCAACCACCGGAAGTCTTGGGCCATCTCATAGGTGCCGCCCTGGTCGGGACTTTTGCTGGTATACTTTTTTCGTATGGTATTTTCGGACCTCTAGCCACAAAAGTCAAAACGGTGCGTGAAAAGAAAGTTCGTCTTTATGTCATCATCAAGCAGACGCTCCTGGCTTTCATGAATGGCGCTATGCCTCAAGTTGCGCTGGAACATGGCCGTAAAACGATATCGGCCTATGAGAGACCCAGTATTTCCGAGGTCGAACAGGAAACGATGAACGCTGGCGCTAACGACGTAAAGGTCGCTTGAAATGCGGCAGCTCGATGGAAGCTTCTTCAGACCACCCAGACCCCCAGTACTTTCAGGGTTATCAAGTGTGCAAACGCTTGCTTCAAAAATTGCGGAGGCATGCCAGAGGTCCCTCATGTACATTCGCTCCACCGGTTGGTCAGTTGTGCTGGATCGCATCGAGGACCTCGCAGCTCTGCAGGACGATGGTTTATGCCGGCATGTTCGTGTAGAATCTGATTTGGGATCACTGACACTGCAAATCCACTTTGATCGTCAGGCGATTGCGGCAATTACAGAGTCAGCTCTGGGTGGTACCGGAATGGAGTCCCCTTTTATTTTTACAGAACGACCAGTTTCAGCTATTGAAAATGCGCTTGTTGATCACATAGCCACAGTGCTCGGAAACGAAATCACGACTGAGTTGACAAACCAATTCTCGCGACGTTTCAATGTTTTTAGAGATAAAGAAGCGCAGATGATTGCAGAGGACTCAAGTGATCTCACGCAAATCAGATATGTGATCAACATCTACACTTACAGCGGTGAAATATGCCTTACGTTTGCAACAAAAGATTTTCGGCAGCAGTTGATTGAAGATAACATTGACCCGTTTGTGTTAGATACAGATGAACCAAGGCAGGACATTCAGAATGAGTTGAACAAGTCAGAAGTCGATCTGACAGTCACTCTCAAGGCAGAGACTTTTTGTCTTGAGGATATTGAGAAATTGCAAGAAGGTCATTGCCTACAACTTACATCGACAGTCACCAGTCCCCTGACAATAGCATGCGGATCTGTCGCTTCTTTCAGGGGTACACTTGCGCGGCAGGGAGATCGCTTAGCTGTATTGATTTCATCGACCTCAGTCTAGACGGCGTATTGAAACAGACATTTTACGATTTATTCAAATTGTATAGGCAAACAAAATGACCAATCCGACTCTTGGGGCTCAAATCCCAGAACTAACGCCTAGTGACGAGACGATTGACCATTCCCTTTCATCTAGAACGTCACTCAGTAGTGCTATAGCTCGTATTCCAGTTACAGTTCAGATCGTAATTGGCACAGCACAGCTTCCGCTTTCACAGGTGAGTCAACTGACCACTGGATCAACCCTGACTCTTAACGAAAAGCTTGGAGCTCCAGCAAGAATGCTTGTGAATGGCCGTGAGATAGCTCGGGGTGATCTCTTTGTGGTAGATGAGTCTGAAGGGCGGCTGGGACTCACAATTCGTCATATAGTCGGTGCTGAAACAGCATCATAAGGTCGATGAGTGGCTCTTACGGATAGTCAGCAGTCTTCTTCAATGCGGGAGCGCACAGGTCGAGAGAAAGTTGCGATTCTTCTCCTGGCGCTTGGTGAGAAGCTGGGTACACAGTTGCTTCAGAAGTTTGATTCTGCTGAAGTCAAGGCGATCATGAACTCAGCCGCGTCCCTCGGACGAGTAGACAAGCATGATCTCGACCATCTTGTCGATGACTTTGCGGCACATTTTGCAAAGGCACTGGGTATAGGCACAGATTTTGATGCGGTAAGAACTCTGGTCGAGCGCGCATTTTCGCCTGGAGAACTATCAAGAATGCTCGGATCTCAAGTGATGCAGACTGGGCAGTCAATCTGGAAGAAATTTGAGGCGGGCATGGAGAATGTCTTGGTGCCATATCTTCTGGATGAACACCCCCAGACGATCGCCTACATCTTGTCAAAACTGGACTCTGAGTTTGCCGCCCGGTGTCTATCAATGCTGCCAGGTGACTTTCGCATTACGGTGGCCAGGCGACTACTGAAGGTTCAGGCTGTTGACGACAGTGTAGCCGAAATAGTGGAAGCAGTCATTGATATGACCCTGCTCATGAAAGCAGAGTCGGGTCTGGAGAATGACGGTCGTAATCGACTGGCAACAATGCTGAACCGACTCGATCGAGAGACGTGCGCGACAATACTCGCAGGGGTCGCAGCTTGGAAGCCTGAAGAGGCTGTAAAACTGAAGAAGTTGATTTTCTCATTTGAGGATATCGGGAGGTTATCGCAGGAGTCAAGGCTGACAGTTTTCGACAAACTTCAACATGATCAGATTGTCGTCGCATTGAAGGGTATGGATCCATCCCTGAAAGAGACAGTTCTCGCGTCTCTTGGCGCTCGAGCCAGACGAATGGTGGAGACTGAGCTGACTGCGGATAAGGGAATAAAGACAAAGGAAGGGGATCTTGCTAGAAGCGCGATCGCGGCTCAGGTACTCGAAATGGCGCAACGAGGTGATATTAGCCTTCCAGATGATGATCCAACTTCCCTCTGATATGGGTGTGTGGGCATTTGACTGAACAGCAGGACCAGGAAAGTAAGACTGAAGACCCAACAGAGAAGCGACTCACAGACGCTCGCGAAAAAGGCAATATCCCAGTTGCCCGTGATATGACTTTGATGGGTTCAATGGGCGGCATTCTATGCGCCATTCTAATGCTTGGCCCATATGCGATGTCCACGATTTCAAATAGTCTCAAGGCGGTTCTTGGGACAGCTGGCGTGCTAAGGCTTGACGATCGTGAAGCTGCAGTCGCGATCATGGTTTCCCTCCTGTTGGAACTCATCATGCCAGTTTTGCTCATAATGCTGCTGGTCTCAGGTGGAAGCATATTGGCAACCGTTCTCCAGAACACACCAACACTGGCAGGACAACGTCTCCAGCCAAATTTAACGCGTGTTTCCCTGATCGCCGGATGGCAACGACTGTTTGGACGCGCTGGCCAGATCGAATTTATCAAGTCATCGCTAAAGCTTCTCGGGGTCATGACCATCCTCTGGTTCTTATTTGAGAAGACACTGCCTGTTTTTGTCTCAGCAATGGGTCTTGATCCTATCTATATCCCAGAGATGCTACGAGTTGAGGCGCGTCACATAATTATGTCAGTCTTTTGTTTCGCTGCAGCTCTTGCAATAGGAGACCTGGTCTGGGCTCGCCATCGTTGGCACCAAGAACTCAGAATGACCTTCCAGGAGGTGAGAGATGAGATGAAGCAAGCTGAAGGTGATCCATTATTAAAAGCGCGCATTCGCAGCATCTGGCGCCAAAGAGCGTCCAAGCGAATGTTGGAGAAAGTGCCATCCGCCAGCGTCGTCATCACAAATCCTACCCACTACGCGATCGCACTGCGCTATGTCCGGGAAGATGGTGGAGCGCCGACTGTTGTCGCCAAAGGCATTGACTATATGGCAGTGAAAATTCGCGAAAAAGCTGACGCCTCAAATATTCCAATGATCGAGAATAAGCCGTTGGCTCGCGGTCTTTATGAACAAGTTGACCTCGATGAACAAATACCACCGGAGTTTTATCATGCGGTGGCAGAAATCATACTCTATCTCAATAGAACTGGCCGTTTGCAGGCTCGAACGCAGCTAAATTAACGCAGTACAAGGTCGAGACAAGGTTCTCGAGATATAGGGAGAGGTCTCCGGCTTGGGCTCTTTACGTGTACCTATTTGACGTCACATCGCGCCATATGACGTGGCTTTCAGAGCGGCAAGCTTTGACGGCGGCGAATATTGCAAATGCGGACACACCTGGTTACAGAGCCCAGTCAATTAGTCCATTTGAGGCTAGCTTACAGGATAAGGGTCTTCAGTTAACAGCAACATCAATCCGGCATATGGCTTTAGGACCGGCTGATACTGAGGCAGCATCACCAACATCAGGTACAAGTTGGGCATCATCACTCTCTGGAAATAACGTATCCTTGGAGGTTGAACTTATGGCAGCCAGTTCAGCAAACAGAATGATGAGTGTTGACGCAGGGGTTCTGCGGACGTTTCACCGAATGTATCTTTCTGCGGTAAAGGTCTAGAATGACAGACCCTCTCGCTGCTGTCATGCGCACTGCTGCATCTGGCCTCCAAAGCCAATCATTCCGACTAAAAGTAGTTGCAGAAAATCTCGCAAATATAGATTCGACTGCTACGTCAGCTTCAGGAGATCCCTATCGGCGCAAGATGGTAACTTTTACGCAGTCGCTTGACGAATTAACCGGCGCCCACATTGTTAGTGTTGACGAAGTCATTCGCGACCAACGTGAATTTAAAACTGAGTATTCCCCGGGACATCCTGCAGCGGATAGCCACGGTTATGTTAAGCTTCCCAATGTGGAGATGATGGTAGAAATGGCAGATATGCGGGAGGCCTCACGATCGTATGAGGCAAATCTGCAGATGATCCGACAAGCACGGGAAATGAGTTCGATGATAGTTGATTTGTTGAAGAGTGGGTAAGGTGATGGTGATTTCTTCCACAGGCCACTTGAATATGCCGACTCCGGCACTCTCCTCTATACAAGGTGTATCGCAAGGAGCTGCACAGACATCAGAGACTGGGACATCTTTCGCAGGACTGCTGGAGAGGCTTGCGTCAAACACGTCGACCTCAATGAGATCCGGCGAGGCAGCCGCACTTTCAGCCATTCAGGGAGACATGCAACTCCAGACAGTCGTGGATAAAGTCATGGCAGCCGAGCGAACATTTCAAACTGCTCTTGCTGTCCGGGACAAGGCAGTGAGCGCCTATCTCGAGATAAGTCGAATGCAGATATAGGAGTTTTCGATGCGTGCACTCTCGATTGCCGCCACTGGAATGGCCGCCCAGCAACTGAATGTTGAGGTCATTGCCAACAATATCGCCAACATCAATACGACTGGATACAAACGCAGCACGGCGGAGTTCACGGACCTCCTGTATCAGGTTGAGCGCATGCAGGGAATACCATCGCAGGCAGCAGACCAGATGGTTCCAGAAGGGGCTCAGCTTGGCCTTGGAACACGTCTCTCGGCAATACGTTTGATCAACATACAGGGCCCGCTGGCGGAAACAGGAAACCAACTCGATCTCGCCATCAATGGATCTGGCTGGTTTGCGGTTCAGGGTCCAAATGGGGAGACCGTATATACAAGATCTGGTTCCTTTAACATTGATTCGACAGGACAGATCGTAACCGGCGATGGTTATCCCCTGGAGCCCGCCATGGCAGTTCCAGCTGGAACAACGGCGCTCGAGGTTACACAGGCAGGAGAGATCTTCGCCACCCTTGAGGGTCAGGCTGATCCACTAGCCATTGGCCAGCTGACACTTGCAAACTTCATGAATCCAGCTGGGTTGAATGCACTGGGAGGCAATCTATTTCAGGCAACGGAAGCATCAGGAGCTGCAGTATCTGGCCTGCCTGGTAGTATTTCATTTGGGCGCATCCAGCAAGGTTACTTGGAGAATTCCAATGTAGACCCAGTTCGGGAGATAACAGAACTGATATCAGCGCAAAGAGCTTATGAAATGAATTCCAAAGTTATTCAGGCTGCAGATGATATGGCAGGTGTTGTAAGCAAAGGTATCCGTTAGTCGATGGGGTGCCTTAGATGTATCGCTGCTATCGTTCTATCCTCATCGATCATCGCAATTCAGGCGCTTGCAGATCAGGCTGAGGTAAAAATCCGATCATTGCCTGTTCCAATTTCGACGATCTATGCTGGTGATCTGATTACATCGGATCTGCTCACATCACGGCAATTTCAGACAACATCGAGATCAATCAGCGGAATAGCGCTTGATTCATCAGAAGTGGTCGGGAAGCAATCCCGTCGTCGCCTTGTTGCTGGAAGGCCTATACCTCTGACATCTCTCACAGTTCCTCTACTGGTGCGTAAAGGTCAATTGGCAAATGCAGTTTATCAGGAAGACGGGTTTTCAATTTCTACTCCCGTTACCGCACTTCGAGACGGCTCAGCTGGAGATATAATTGATGCGCGTGCTACAGCAACTGGAGCTGTCATACAGGTACAGATATTAAAGGACGGCAGTCTATCGGTTGTGAGTCAATGATAAAAGTAGTTGGTGTGATAATTGTGTATTTTTTTACTTACTCATTGGCCATCGCCGCATCTCGAATAAAAGATATTACGGATATACAGGGAATACGCGAAAACCAGCTCGTTGGCTATGGTTTGGTTCTTGGACTGGCCGGCACCGGCGATACTATGAGAAACTCGCTTTTCACCGAACAATCAACGAGGTCTATGCTGCTAAGGTTTGGCGTCGCCGTACCACAGGGATCTGTTCGAGCCCGGAATATTGCTGCAGTTGTCGTAACAGCGAGATTACCACCCTTTGTTTCCGCAGGCGAACGAATTGACGTGACCGTGTCGTCACTTGGTGACGCAACATCACTTCAGGGAGGAACGCTTGTGTTGACTCCGCTTTCAGCCGCCGATGGAAATGCATATGCCGTGGCTCAGGGTACGATTTCTGTCACAGGTCTGTCAGCCTCGGGTCAGGCAGAGCAACTAACTGAAGGCACACCAACGGGAGGCCGTATTCCAGGCGGCGCTTTTGTCGAGCGTGAACTAACTGCGGGTTTTAACAAAGCGGATGTTCTTTCACTAAAGATAAGAAATCCAGATTTTGCAACTGCAACAAAAATAGCAGAAGTAATTAATCGGCATGCAAGCAACGCCTACGGTAAAGCTATTGCTCAAGCTGAAGATTTTCGTACTGTATCCGTGAAAAGACCGGGGTCGATGACGGCATCAAAGCTTATGGCTGTCGTCGGCAACCTGAGTATAACCCCTGATGCGCCGGCAAGAGTAGTAATTGACGAAAAAACTGGCACGATCGTAATTGGTTCAAAAGTGCGGGTTTCGCCAGTTGCGGTCGCACATGGAAATATCACCATCCGTGTTACTGAAATGCCCGAGATTGTTCAACCTTTACCCTTTTCAGACGGATTGACAGCGCTGCAACCATCGACCGACATCTCTGCCGAACAGTCTGGCGACAAAGTTGCTTTTCTATCCGGACCAAGCCTTGAGCGGCTGGTACACGGTTTAAATCGAATTGGACTTAAACCGACTGGAATCATAGCCATTCTTCAAGCAATCAAGACCGCGGGTGCCTTGCAAGCAGATCTGGTCATCCAATGATTTATGTCAAGAAGTGCTCTACGACGATGCTGATTGGCCTAATCATGACAAGCCACTCTTCTGCTGTGTTCTCTTCTGAAGAACCAGTTGCGACTCAATCCCCATCTACCGAGACGATCATACAGGACTACTGCGCCGTTGTCATAGATCAGGCAAGTGAACAACGACAGGCACAACTGGCACAGTCACTCACAGCGCTTGAGGAGCGAATTGGTATAAAGCTGAAAGAGCTTGAGAGTGCGCAAATTTCGCTTGAAGCTCTGGTGAAGAAACGCGACGATCTCAGGCTTCTCGCAAAAAAAGAGATCGTTGACATTTATGCTGGAATGGAACCTGCAATCGCTGCCACACAACTGGAGGAGACTGACGTCTACCTTGCATCGTCGATAATTCGGCAACTTAAGCCACGTCAGGCTAGCGCAATACTGGATGAGATAAAACCAGCTTTTGCTGCCAAGGTTGTTAGACTCCTGGCTGCGGTACCTTCCATATCGGACAGTTCAGAATGAGAATATATCGTTTAAGCTGTCTCGTTCCCATAATTCTTGCACTTACTGGATGCTCAGCTGATATCTCCGATTTTGGAGTGTCGCCACCACTCTCATCAATAGGGGAGACTCTTGGAAC
This sequence comes from Aestuariivirga sp., assembly GCF_044238155.1. Taxonomy (GTDB): domain Bacteria; phylum Pseudomonadota; class Alphaproteobacteria; order Rhizobiales; family Aestuariivirgaceae; genus Aestuariivirga. The sequence continues at coordinate 10,479 of NZ_JBIIDX010000052.1, forward strand.
CGCCGCCGATCAACCATCTGTTTCAGAAGTTGAGGGGTTGGCGGTAACCTCAAAGAACTGGGTCGGTGGCTACGCTGACTACTTTCGGGATGCACGTGCAAGTCGGCAAGGCGATCTTCTCACTGTGATGATTTCGATCAACGATAAGGCAACTCTTAACAGTACGTCGAACCGCAATCGGCGCTCGTTTGCGGACGGGGCACTGGGGTTGAACTATGACGTGATGGGCGTTGTTGAGGCTGATGTGAATGGGTCCGCAAATGTTGACTCCAATACGAGCAGCGCAGGTCAGGGAACGACAGCAAGATCAGAAACGATCGAGATTGCCGTTGCGGCGATGGTCACACGCGTTCTGCCAAATGGCTATTTGTTGATAGAAGGAAGTCAGGAGGTCGCAGTCAATTTTGAACAGAGGGCCTTGCATGTTTCTGGTGTGGTCCGGCCAGTAGACATCTCACCCGGCAACTCAATTTCTTACGAGAAGATTGCAGAAGCCCGGATTTCTTATGGTGGCCGTGGCCGTATCAGTGAAGTCCAACAACCAGGTTGGGGTCAACAGCTTTGGGATCGGGTTTCTCCGTTCTAGGGGCGTGAATACAAGTGGCAAGCGATGGTATAGAGCGCAGGGATGGGGCAATGATGACAGCAGTCATCTTTGCAGTTTTGACAGTCATTGGTGCAGGTGCGGGTTATGCAGTAGGCGTACTATTAGAAAAATCACCAGAATCTGTGGTTCCGACGGATCTTTTGTCAGATGACAAGGAAGCTAACCCACTCAAAAAAATCATGACTTCTGTTTCTTCTGCTGACTCTCAATCAGTAGCAGCAGAGCTGTCATCTTCCGCCACACTTTCAAATTTCTCGAACAGACAGAATGCGGTTCACGACCGGCTTGTTAGTCTGCCACCTATAGTGACTACGCTCGCACGGCCGAATGGTAAGTGGATCCGTCTGGAGGGATCAATTGCAGTTCGATCCGACACAGAGCAACCTCCAGAAAACCTGGCGGAAGAGACAGGAGAGCACATTCTGGCCTATCTCCGCACAGTCGAACTCGATCATATATCAGGGCCGTCAGGTTTTCTTGCTCTGCGAGATGATCTGAATGAAACCGTGCAAGTTCTATCACATGGTGATGTGAGTAGAGTTCTAATTCATGGCTTTATTGTTGAATGAAGCGAATCGCTTTTTTTTGCATATTTGTACTGTTTCCTCTGCCAGCATTAGCGCAGATACCTGACTTGGGAGAGTTGATGCCGGCCGATGTGGCTTCGGCATCGGGTCGAATCATTCAGCTAGTCATTCTTCTCACTGTCCTGTCGATTGCGCCAGGTCTTCTGATCATGGTAACGAGCTTTACTCGAATAATTATCGCCTTGTCATTCTTGAGATCCGGTCTGGGATTGCAGAGTACACCGGCAAATCTTGTGATGGTCTCTCTAGCATTGTTCCTGACTTTCTTTATCATGGCACCGGTGTTTGAAAAGGCGAAGTCAGAGGGACTGGATCCTTATCTCGCCAGGCAAATAACTGATCAAGAAGCATACACCCGTATCACCAGTCCATTTCGAGACTTCATGCTGAAGAACGTCCGTGAAAAGGACCTGGCGCTCTTTGAAAACGTCGCCCAGAGGCAAAAAATTGTTATGGATCAAGACGCAGCGGCGGATTTAAGGGTCTTGGTTCCAGCTTTTATGATATCGGAACTTCGGAGAGGTTTTGAGATAGGATTTCTGATCATACTCCCGTTTCTCGTCATAGACCTGATTGTAGCCATTCTAACAATGTCAATGGGCATGATGATGCTGCCGCCTACCATCATTTCTCTACCGTTCAAGATTCTATTTTTTGTCCTTATTGACGGCTGGCATCTGCTCGCTGGAAGTCTGATGAGCTCCTTTACTGTCTTTTAACCGCTTCCCTTAGTGGCACAGTAGCAAGTTCGAGATAGCTTTTTTGACGACGGGGAGGCTCGCCCTCCAGCATGACGCAAATTCGTCCGTCCGGCTGAGCCCGGAATCATAAACAGTTTGTCGCATATGGGTAAGGGGACACTCGACCTATGACTAGCATCATGACCAACCAGGCAGCAATGACTGCCCTTCAGAGTCTTACCAATACCAATAGGACCTTAAGTCAGACTCAATCGCGGATATCAACGGGTTATCGCGTCAGTAGCGCGGAAGATAATGCGGCCTACTGGTCGATTGCGACGACCATGAAGTCAGACCGAGGTGCCCTTTCCACCATCAAGGACGCACTGGGGCTGGGCGCAGCGACTATTGACGTTGCCTATACCGGAATGAACAGCGCAATAGATGTTACGAAGGAAATAAAAAACAAGTTGATCGCAGCAAGACAGCCTGGAGTAGACCGCCAAAAGGTACAATCTGAAATCACCGAACTACAGAATCAATTGAAGAGCATCTCCGACTCTTCCGTGTTTTCAGGCGAAAACTGGCTTTCGGTTGATTCCGGCGCTGCAACCTTCAATGTTACCAAGACTATGATCGCCTCTTTTTCAAGAAGCGGCGGTGAGGTGTCAGTTGGAACGATTTCAATTGACATTGACAGTGTGAAGCTCTTTGACGCAGATGATCAGTCGGGAATTCTGGACACCGAAGACACAACTGAGAATAGTGCCGAGGCCTACTCAGTATTCAACCTCGATATTTCAGAGTATACCGATACAGACAATGATCTTGCCGATCTGGAGCAGATGATTGGGTTCGTTGATCAGGCAATCGGCAGCATGACAACAGCAGCAAGTAATCTGGGCGCAATTAAGCAACGGACAAAGCTCCAGGCTGACTTTGTCTCTGCGCTTATGGTTGCCATTGATCAGGGGGTCGGTGCACTGGTCGACGCCGATATGAATGAGGAGTCTACAAAGTTGCAAGCTCTTCAGGTTCAGCAGCAGTTGGGTATTCAAGCACTTAGTATTGCCAATCAGAACAGTCAGATGGTTCTGTCGCTCTTTAGATAGAGGACTCAACAGATAACAGGGACGCGACAGTCAGACTTGGCTATCGCGTCTTTTTTAATACAAAAAAAACTCTAGCATGTTTACCTTACTGGCTCGCGATGGAAGCGGGCAAACCCCGCTAAGGCATGATGCCCACTCCATTCTGCCGGGTCTTTTTACCGGATCATCCTGTTTGTAATGAGTTTTAGGGACACGCGCCTCATGGCCAGTATCATGACTAATACGTCTGCAATGACAGCATTGCAGAGTCTCGGTTCAACCAACAGACAACTTTCGATCACACAGGCAAGAATATCGACTGGATTCCGCGTTGCAGATGCTGAGAACAACGCAGCCTATTGGTCTATTGCCACTACCATGCGCTCGGATAATGGTGCTCTCTCGACCGTGAAAGACGCTCTGGGACTGGGGGCGGCGACACTTGATGTGGCATATACCGGCCTGAACAAGGCCATTGATGTCACCAAGGAAATCAAAAACAAGTTAGTTGCAGCGCGGCAACCAGGTATAGATAGAGACAAGGTGCAGACAGAGATCCTGGAACTGCAAAACCAACTGCGGAGTGTTGCAGATTCCTCAATCTTTTCGGGTGAAAACTGGTTATCAGTTGACTCAGGACAGCCAAATTACAATGCCTCTAAAACGATTGTCGCTTCCTTCTCCAGGGCCAATGGGGAGGTAACCATCGGAACTATTTCAGTTGATATAACAACGACTGAATTGATTGACTCTGACGATCAGTCAGGAATTCTTGATAGCGAAGATACAACTGACAATGGCAACGAAGACTACTCCATCTTGTCATTAGATATTTCAACAATCACGGACACAAATGATGACCTTCAGGATCTTGAACAGATGATCTCGTGGGTGGACGAGGGTATTGGCAAGATGACAACGGCTGCAAGCAATCTAGGTGCCGTTAAGCAACGAACAAACATGCAGAAGGAGTTCGTAAGCTCTCTTATGGATGCCATTTCTCGTGGCATCGGCACTCTCGTAGATGCCGATATGAATGAGGAGTCAACAAAACTTCAGGCTCTCCAGGTTCAGCAGCAGCTGGGAGTTCAAGCTTTGAGTATTGCCAATCAGAACAGCCAGCAGATTCTCTCCCTCTTCAGGGGTTGATAGAATTACGTGCGAGAGATGAGCATCCGGTTGGCTATCGGCCGGATGCCATATCTCTCTCGATATCAGCTCTGTATCGCTAGATTAACCATTCGCTAACCATGTTTGGAATAGCCTCGAGCAGGCGATTCTGCGCTGACCAGCGCAGGGGCATGAAGCCACGACCGCCTGCCGGCCAAGATCCGGAATGTCATCCCGATAAGCCTTCGGCAAGAGGATGTCGCCATGGCCAGCATATTGACAAATGGGTCAGCAATGACGGCGTTGCAGAATCTTACTGCAACGATCCGTAAGCTTGATGAGACACAGACACGAATCTCTACCGGTCTCAGGGTTGGCCGTGCCGAGGATAATGCCGCCTACTGGTCAATTGCCACGACGATGCGTTCTGACAACGGAGCGCTTTCAACCGTCAAGGACGCTCTTGGCTTAGGATCGGCAACAATCGATGTCGCGTATACAGGCATTTCAAGCGCAATTGATGCCGTAAAGGAAATTAAGAACAAACTTGTCGCTGCGAGGCAGCCAGGAGTTGACCGCGTTAAGATTCAGTCAGAGGTGACAGAGCTTCAGCGGCAGTTGACGAGTATAGGAAATACATCAGTCTTCAGTGGGGAAAACTGGATATCTGTTGATTCTTCAGAGCCTGGATACAGCAATACCAAGACAATCGTCGCCTCGTTTTCAAGATCAAATGAGGGTATCTCGATTGGAACAATTACGGTGAGCGTCGAGGATATCAAACTTTATGACGCCGCTGACCAATCCGGAATTTTGGATGAGCTTGATACTACAATAAATGGTGGTGAGGATTACTCAGTAGCAACTCTTGATATTACTCAGTTGAGCAACTCTGAAAGCGACATTGCTGATCTCGAGCAGATGATTGCATGGGTGGACCTCGCAATTACCAAAATGACGACATCCGCTGCAAGTCTAGGTGCTGTAAAGCAGAGGGTCAGTCTCCAGCAGGATTTTGTAAGTTCACTTATGGCAGCAATTACGCGCGGGGTTGGCGCTCTGGTCGATGCCGACATGAACGAAGAATCAACGAAGTTGCAGGCCCTACAGGTTCAACAGCAACTGGGTATCCAGTCACTTAGCATAGCCAATCAGAACAGCCAGAACATACTCGCTCTCTTTAAAGGCTGAGCTGTCGCGATCTGACTTCTTAAGAGCTGGCTTCTTGCAATAATGAGATCGTTCCGCTGCTACGCGGATGGAGGTACGTTTGTTCCAGTTGGTCGATGCTCTGCAGAGATTTGGCACAGGTTTGTCGACTCTTGGTACCCGGCGATTACTGGCGCTCGGTATCACTGGATTGACCGTTTTTGCTCTGCTGGGCATCAGTGGCTATCTGCTCAGCCGACCTCAACAAGAAGTTCTATATGCTGGACTAGAAAGTCAGGATGTCACACGGATCGGCGCGGCCCTGAATGATGCGGGGATCAGATTCGATGTAAACGTTGGAGGAGACGCGGTTCTCGTCAATCTTGGCGAAGCAGCACGAGCGCGTATGCTTCTGGCACAAAAGGGTTTGCCACGCAGCGACAGCGCTGGTTACGAACTGTTCGACAAGCTGGGCTCGCTCGGGTTGACAACATTTATGCAACAGGTAACAAAAGTTCGAGCCCTTGAGGGTGAACTCTCCAAAACTATTCGGTTAATCGATGGGATCAAAGCGGCAAGAGTACATCTTGCTTTGCGCAGTGAGAGTGGTTTTCGTGCCACTGCCGACAAGCCGACTGCGTCGGTTATCATAAGAAGCGATGGTGAGTCTGGTGAGCGCGCAGCATCGGCGATACGTCATCTTGTGGCGGCCTCAATACCAGGGCTGTCGCCTGACCAGGTTACAGTTATGAGCGCGGACGGTCGACTTCTCGCCTCATCTGATGACAGTGCTTCGGCTGCACCGGAGAAACTCATTGGTCTTGAGCGTGATCTGTCTCGTGACATAGAGGGTCGCCTCATTCGTACTTTGACTCCTTATCTGGGTTTAGGCAACTTTCAAATAAGTGTATCAACCAAGCTGAATACTGACAGGCGACAGATCAGCGAAACGACATTTGATCCTAACTCGCGTGTTGAACGATCAACACGACTAATCAAGGAGAGCGGTGAAGCGCAGAATGCAACCAGTGACGCCGGTGTCACGGTTGAGCAGAATATTCCAGTCGAACAGGCTGCAAATCCAACTGGTGAGACATCAAATGAGCGAAACGATCGCAAAGAGGAGTTGACAAACTACGAGATCAACTCGCGCTCCGTCTCAACAACCAGCGATGGCTACTCGATCGATCGAGTTACAGTTGCGCTTGTGGTGGATCGGCAGATACTAGCTTCCAGTCTAGGTGAGAATGTTACTGATGAGGCAATCAATGCAAGAGTGGGTGACCTTCGAGTACTTGCGAGTACCGCTGCAGGCCTGATTGAGGAGAGGGGCGATACGATTACGGTCTCAGCAGTGAGTTTTGTCGAAATAGCCGATGATACGTTACCCAATGACTCAGCAGGGTTCATGGACTGGCTGACTACCAACGCATCAGGCTTAATGAATATCGGGGTTCTACTACTAGTCACATTTCTCGTAGTTTTTCTTGGACTTCGTCCAGCAATAAAATCAATCATGTCGGATCAATATCGGATTGGGTCAGGTGCTGGCCCGGCCATACCTTCATTAGGTGGCGACCCCGCCGGCATGCCAATGGCAGATATGTCGATAGCCAGTTCCGCGCTTGACAATCTTTCACTCTCACAATTTGGAGGAAGTACTCCAGATCCAGTTCTCGACACTCTCGCCCGGGAAGTCGCTCATAGTCCAAAAGATAGGCTCGCAAAGATTGTTGAACTCGATCCAGAGAGAGCCGCAGAGGTTCTCAAACAGTGGCTAAATGAGCCGCTAGAGAGAGCAACGTGATATCTCTGGCATCTTGGCTCAAGGACCGGGTGCATTCTAACGATGTGTCGCAATTCGACAATCTTGCGATGACACCTGTTTCTCCAATTGACGAGTTCGACAATTACCCGCTTGTTGCCGGATTGCGTGATGAAATTGAGTTTTTGAAGGCGCGTATCAAAGAGCTTGAGATGAGTCTGACGGCTTCGATAGATGAACGAGAAAGCGAACGACTCGCATTTGGAGAGCGGGAGCAGGCCCTCATGTGTCGACTTGAAGTCGAGAACACCGCTAATTTTGCACAACTTTTCGCCAATGCGTTAAATGTCCGTTTTGAACAAATAGAGAGTTTGCTTGTACAAATTCTCACACCATTCTTAGCTGAGCGCATTACAACAAAGGTGACAGATGATCTCATCGGTCTTCTGCATCAGTCTTTGCGTGACTCTACTTGCAATATTTTAGAGGTACGAGCACCACTACGTCTGCATGATACAATAGACCGTTCCTTCACCGAGCTTGGAATTCATACACGAATGGTTGTATCGCCAGTTATACAAATGATTTTTGATACGCACGCAACGCAGTTAGAGGACTATTCGAAGCACTGGTTGGATCTATTGGCAGACATACAGGTATATGACGAAATCTGACCACTCTGCGCCTGAAATTGTGATCGTTCGACGCCGTGTTGTTGATGATATGACTGCCGGCAAAGGTGGCGCTTGGAAAATTGCCTATGCTGATTTTGTAACAGCTATGATGGCATTTTTTCTTGTTATGTGGCTGATTAATGCCTCAAACGAGGAAACGAGAGCGCAAGTTGCGAGCTACTTCAATCCAATAAAACTTACGGACTCAAGGACTGGACCGAGAAGTCTCCAAGACACCGAGACGAATCAAAGTAGTCCGGCCACACCAAGTCATGTTCAAGGTACTCCGCCAACTCCCAGCGACCTCAAATCAGAGTCTGCTCTTATGTCCAATCCACCCAAATTGCTTGATCGACTGGCTAATACTCTTCAGAAAACGGTCGATGAGAAGGGAAGTATCAAGGCTGATCACACAGCAGGCAGCCGGTATTCCGCAGCGCCAGAACCCGGACTCGGTGATCCATTTGATCCACAGAGCTGGAAAACTGAAGCGGATAATGACGTCATGCCTATCCATTCGACACGATCATCTGATGTGAAGTCAATTCACAAATCAAATCGCAATGAAGTGAATATGTCCGGGGAGCAGATACCTCGCAGCGATAGAGCTTTGGGGCAATTGGAAGGCATAAAACGGCAATCAGCTTCTGAACAGGACAAGGTTGATACAAGCTTTGACACTGATAAACAGCAAAGCATCAAACCACTGCCGGTTAAACACTCTGAGGTGGACGATCTACTCAAGGACATAGCTCGCGAACTGGGCACTGCTCCAACTGACTTGAGTCGCTGGCTGGAGATTACCCAGTCTCCAGATGGACTCTTGATAAGCCTGACAGAAAGTGCAGACTTTGAGATGTTTAAGACAGGTTCAGCAGAGCCCGAACCAGATATGCTTAGACTGGTGACCGCTGTTGCTAAAGCGATCAATTCACGACCTGGAAAAATCTTTATTCGGGGACACACAGACTCTCGGCCATTTCGCAACAAGTATTTTGACAATTGGCAGTTGTCTACAGCACGTGCACACATTGCACGCCATATGCTTATCCGCGCAGGACTCGATGATGAACGCATCAGTCGAATCGAGGGTGTCGCTGATCGAGAGCCCCGTACCCCATCTGATCCCTTTGCACCAGAAAACCGCCGTATTGAGCTTCTGATCAGTCGCAATTGAGTATGTTGTATCACATCTTAGCAATGGTTTTTACATGTCTTACAGCTCCCGCTGTATGGGCTCTGCCACCAGAAAAACCATTGAACGAAGCCGTTTCAGCTTCACGAGACCCGTCAAATCCTCCAGCGACACCTACTGTCATTGGTCAAATTGAGCGGCTACTTCGTCTGCAGGATGATGCCACAAGTGGACAAGCACAGTCTATTCCACTTCAACAAACACTCATTCGACAGATCTCAAACGATATTCGGAATGGGCAGTATCCGCTTACTGGTGAACTGATTGATGCTGCGGCTGCTTACATCCTTAGCGGTGGCGATCCTACTATTTTAAACGTTTTCGAAGAAGAGCGATATACTCCGAATTCGGATTATGATCTTCTTGAGGGGTCGGCTCTTTTCATGATGGGGGACCGAGAGGCTGCAGCAACGCACCTGAAACAAATCGATTTGAGTTCGCTCAGTTCAACTCTCAGGGGACGTCTAGCACTTGCTTTAGCTCAAATACAGGATTTCTCTTCGCCGGCGCATCAATACTTTCTTTCAGTGGCCATTTCTTCGATGCCAGGCACACTGATTGAGGAATCCGCGCTGAGAAGATCAACTTTAGCTCACGCAGATGCTGGTAATGAGTATATGTTCTGGA
>NZ_JBIIDX010000053.1:0-19887 GCF_044238155.1 Aestuariivirga sp.
AGAAAGATGTCAACGGCGGAGAACGACCGCCCCAGCATGTAGGGTCCGGTTGCCGCAAGCCCGGCATCAATCTTGCCGAACATGCCGGCCATGCGCCGCTCCGATATCGACTTGAGTTCCTCGCGGCAGGCAGAACTGTCAAGATAATGATCGGCGTGCCACCAATGCTGCAGCTCTTCCTGCAGCGTATTCGTGAGATAGAACAGCCATTGCAGAAAGAGGTGGCGGCCTGGCGCCGCTACCGGCGGCATGAGGCCAGCTTCCGGATGGTTTTCACAGAGATAGAGCACGATTGCGGCGGACTCATACATCACCCGGCTGCCATGAACGAGCGTCGGCACGCGATGATGCGGATTGAGCGCGAGATAGGCGGCTTCACGGTTCTCACCCTTGCTGCCGTCGACCCGGACAAGTTCAAAGGGACAGCCAATCTCACGCAGCACAGCATGCGGCGCCATGTTGGCGCTGCCGCGGTCCCAGTAGAGCCGATAGACCGGCCCCTGCCCTGCAAACTCTGCCATCATATTCCTCTTTTGTTTACCGGCCCTGGCGGGTCAGGCTAGCCCATTTTCCGCATGCCCGGTAGCCGCAAGCCAGGCAATCCGCGCCAGCCCCGGAATTTGCCCCGCCGGGGCCAATCTGATAGGCGCGAGGCATGAGCGAAGGTGAAACGGAGACCGGCGGCCAACCACGCAGACAGTATCGGAACTGGGTGATGGACAGCCGCCGCTGGTCGAACTACCGGCCAAGGCCCGGCGACGTGATCGTCGCAACCTATCCGAAGTGCGGCACGACATGGATGCAGCGGATCGTCAATCTGCTGATTTTCCAGACTGACGAGCCAATGCCAGTGTCGAAGATTTCGCCCTGGTATGAAATGCGGATCGGACCTTCTCCTGAGGCGCTGAACGCCGTGCTGGAGCAGCAAAGCCACCGCCGGGCCCTCAAGACACATACACCACTTGACGGTCTGCCATGGCATGACAGCGTCCGCTACATTCATGTGGCACGCGATGGCCGCGATGCCTGCCTGTCATATCACAATCATGTCGCCGGTTTCACGGCCACCGCTCTTGAACGGCTTGGACAGGCAGGCCTCGAAGATCCCGAGATTTCAGCTCCCTATCCGTACATACCTTCCGGTCCTGCCCAGTATTTTCATCTGTGGCTCACCTCGTCAGTCCTGAAAGGAGCAGAAGACGGCTACCAGAGTGTTTCCTACTTTGACATGCAGCGAAGCTATTGGCTTGGGCGCCAACGCGATAACCTGCTGATGGTTCACTATGCCGACCTGACGCGCGATCTGGAGGCAGAAATGCATCGGGTGGCAAGGTTCCTCGATATCTCCGTGAGCCGGACGGTTTGGCCAAGGCTGGTGGCAGCTGCCACGTTTGCCACCATGAAGGCGCAGGGCGAAAGCCTGATGCCAAATGTGGTCAGCCTGTTCGAAGGTGGCGCAGAGCGATTCTTCCACAAGGGCGAGAACGGACGTTGGCGCGGGGTTTTCTCTGAGGCCGACATCAAACTCTATGAGGCAAAGCTGTGTTCCCTGCCGGCGGCCTGCCGGCACTGGCTCGAAACCGGACGCCTGGAAAGCGGCGATCCCCGCCTGCAGTGAGACGTCAGGGGCTTAACATCGCGAAATCTTCAGATTGCACTTCCCCGCCCCGGCAAGAGCCGATAGACAGACAATCCACCATCAGGGTCTGCATTGCATGCTGCGCGTTCTTCTTGTCTTAGCCCTGCTCGGATGGCTTACAGGCCATGCCGGTGCGCAGGAGCGCGACTGGCTGCTCGATGTTGGTTCCGAGGAAGCCTATCTGATCTTCGGCGTCCCAGACACCGATGATGTCGGGGTGAGCCTCTGGTGCCCCCTGAATAAGGGCATCGTGAATCTCTATCTTCCTCGCCCGGCGAATGAGTTCAAGGACATCAAGGCTCGTGACGTACCTCTGAAAGTAATCGCAGGTCGGGAGAAAGTTACTTTCCGGGGAAAGCTGGACGCCCCGCCTGATACGGCAATGGCGGTGATCGAACTCGAGATTCCCGCCACCCATCCCCTGATTGCCGCGATGCCCTCGGCAGACCGGCTGACCATTCAACTCGGCAAGCATACGCTCGTGTTCCCCATTTACGGCGCCGATGTTTCAGGCCTGATCAAACTCTGCCGGAAGCGCTAGACCTCGGAGAAGATCAGTTCAGGCAACCAGCCGCTCGGCCGTCACCAGCACGGACCGATCAGGTTCCTGCGTTACCTGCAGTGGCCGGAAATGACGCGTGAAAGCGTCGCTCACCCGACGGGTCTGATCATCAAGAGCGCCCGTGACCGCAAGTCCGTAGCCATACCCGGCGAGGAGTTCCTGGAAGCGCCGTAGTTCTGCCGAGTCGAGCAACGGGCCACCTGGCGGCTCAGGCGGAACCCAGTGTCCAACGCCATGGCGGTGGAGGAATTCCCAGTCAAACCGCTCACCAGGATCAATCTTCCTACCAGGCGCGACATCAGAGTGGGCCAGCACATGGCGGTCCGGAACGCGGTGACGGCTCGCGATGTCACGGCAAAGGGAGACCACCGCCGCCATCTGATCGATCGGAAATTCACGATAGTCCGGGCCATGACCGGGGTTCTGAATTTCGATTCCGATCGACCGGGAATTGATATCAGTCTCGCCGTGCCACATGGAGATACCAGCATGCCATGCGCGATACTCCTCACCGACCATCTGGATGATGGTGCCATCCTCATCGACCAGATAGTGGCATGACACGCCGCCGTCTTTTCCGCACAGGCGCTCACATGCGGCCGCAGCGCTGGACATGCCTGTGTAGTGCAGCACGATCATGTCCACGGGGCGTGCGTTGCGACGAGGCTCGCAATTGACCGCGTCGCGAAGTTCTCGGGCAAGCGGGGACCGGATCATGACGCCCTTCCTTTCATGATCCGATCATAGGCGGCATTGACCTTCTGGAGTTTCCCGGTGACGATGGCGATCATCTCCTCCGGTACACCTTCTGCAATGTGCCGGTCCGGATGATAGGCGCGAACCAGTTCACGATGCCTCGCCCGGACATCTTCAGGCGCGGCTGTGGCCGGCAAGCCCAGAATCGCATAGTCATCATCTGGTGTTTCGACATGGCGCGCCCGGATGCGGCCAAAATCTGCGGGCGAAAAGCCGAACAGTTCGGCAACCCTGGCCAGAAAGCCCTGCTCGGATGGATGGTACGCATTGTCGGCCTTGGCGATGTAGAAGAGGCCGTCGAGCACGTCCTCGAGTATCTCATGGCGCGCCTCGAACAACTTGGCAATCTGCCGCGCATAGGTTTCAAAGCCCGCCACATCCTGGCGGGCCAGATTGAAAACCCGTGCGACAGCCGCCATGTCGGCGTCAGGAACTTGAAAGACCCGTTTGAAGGCGCGGATTTCGTCCTCGGTGACCAAGCCATCCGCCTTGGCCATCTTGGCTCCCAGCGCGATCATGCCGATTGTGAAGGCCATCGACCTTTCAGGAGGCGTTGGATGACGCGAGGCAAGAGACTGCAGGAACCCGCCAACGGAGGATCCAATGGCGGAGAGTGCATCGGCAATCCGGGTCCAGATTGACATGCCGACCCTGGCGACAGGCCTCAGCGCTTCTTGAAGTAATGCGTCATGTTGAACACAGGAGCGTCAATATCCCGGCCAGTGGCCAGCAAGCGCTCCACATGCCAGGCTCGCCCGGCTGTCCAGATCGTCACCCAGATGACCGGCACCAGCCCGAGGGCCATGACGACGTACATGACAAGGTCGGGAACCCCGAACAGCTTTGCAAAGGCCCACACCGTGGCCACCATTGCCGAGCCTGTGAAGCAGGCCATGAGAAGGGTTGCGCCAAATGCCGCCATGAAACTTCCCATCGGGCTGAAGCCCTGGGGACCATATTTCGGAGGAGCCGCCGGCTTGATGATTTCCTGTTCCATGCCGGCTGATATGCGCCGGATGGGCGGAAATTGCAACACTGGAGGGGGTCAGCGGCAGTAGCTTCCACCATTGGCCCGCGCCTGCAGATCCAGGTGAATGTGGTCATGGTGGTGGCGGTCCGCGGCAGGCCCTAACACGGTTCGGAACTCCCCGCATGCCGCATCATGGACGCGGTGCAGGAACGCTTGCTCGTCTGCTGGGCCGTTCCAGCCGTCGCTGACGCTGACGCGGCGGCCGCTCTCCAGCGTAAAGGCTGCGATATCGATGGCATTGCCGAAGCCATGCTCACTCATCTTCGCACCCCACGCATTGTTGCGTGCCCGGCAGGCATAGGCTGCGGCCACATCGACGCTCACGACACTCTCGCCGAAGCTGCGCTGCGCAGTTGGCTGAACATCGTCTTCCAACCAGTTGCGCAGAGGCTCAGCCATGCCGCAGGTGAGCGTTGCGGGCTCACTGAAATGAATGCTGCCGAGAGCTCTCACCTGCCAGGCATTGGGAACCTGACAGCCATTTCCCTCGTTGATGTTACGGATCTTTTCGGCAAGGCCAAGCTGCGAGGGCTTCACGGAACAAAACCCCTCCGGCGACCGCAAACCCTGCGTGTCGAAGCTCGTCTTCTTTGCGCTGCACCCAGCCAGAAGAGCAAATGCCGTGGCAAGAACAGCCATTTTGCGGAAAAAAGCCATGGGACCCGGGACGCGACACACCCTGACGATCGTGGAGCAATAGTGGCGGAGGGTTAAGGATCCTTCAATTGACCAAGGTCAAGGCCAGAGCTAAGCCGCAGAGAGAGACTGAACGGGCAATTTGGGGAGACCTGCACATGCGACAACGTTCTCTGGTCGGCGCTTTCTCGGTGGCGTTCATCCTCGGTATGGCTCTTCCGGCAGCCGCCAATGGCGTGGCGGGAGCCAGTTTGGTGCGCGAGGGCATCAGCCTTGAGCTCGGGCGTCGCGACTTCATCGACTACTGCGCCGCCTGTCACGGCGTGAATGGCGAGGGTGATGGGACGCTGGCGGAGTTCCTGACGCTTGCAGTGCCCGATCTCACCGCGCTTGCCAAGTCCAACGGCGGCCAGTTTCCCGATGGGCGCGTGGTCGATGTCATCGACGGGCGCGCAGACGTCAAAGTTCACGGCATGCGCGACATGCCGGTCTGGGGGGAATGGTTCAACAGCGAGGCGGCATCGGTTGATGTCGACAAGGCAACGCGCGAATTGATCGTCAATGAGCGCATCCAGTCGCTGGTGACTTTTCTGAAAAGCATTCAGGTGAACTGAGCGACGGCTCAGCGGTTCAGCGCGCTTACCAGCTGTGCAACGTCACCGTTGCGCTTGGAGAGGAAGGACGTGAAGATGCCGCGCTGTAGGTAGACAAGGGAAAAGCCCATCACCTTGGCATCTTCCACCTTGAAGCCTCCACCACGCTGCGACAGACGCCAGACCACGGTGTAGGCCTTGCCATTCATGAGGAAGACCTTGGTTTGCACGCTAAAGTCTTTTCCATCTGGCTTGGCATCTCCGACTTCATATTTGGCCACGACGTATTCGCGCGACTGATCGGCAAAGTAGCGCGCCATGAAGGTGGCAGTGCCAGTGTAGAAGGCCTGCTTCTGACCCGGGGCGAGTTTGGAGCGGTACTGGCCCAAAGAATATTCAGCGATGGCGGCGACATTCGCATGGCGCTGGATGGCGCGCCTGAAGCTTGCGACCGTGCCCTGACGGTGGGCGTTGAGCATGTCCTTTGCAACCTTGCGCATATAGGCGATCGCCTGCTGTTCGGTGGCAGCCAGGGCGGACCCCGCAAACATCGCAAACAGGGCTGAGACCGCCACTCGGCGCGTCACATGCGGTGAATTCGAAGGGCGGCTCTTGGGCATGATTCGCTTTCGTGAAAGCCTCACCCACCCGCCATAGTGGACAGGCTCGGGGGCCGTCAACCGCGCGGCACAGGCCTACCAGGTTTCCGCTTCACGCAGTTCCGCGAACAGCGGCTCAAAATCACCCTTCGAGGCTTTCAGAACCTTGCTGAACCTGTCCTTCATCGAAATGGTCAGCCACACGCCCTTGATGTTGACATCGCTCACACGATAGCTGCCACCCGATGGCGTCAACCGCCAGCGGACCTGCTCGCGGCCACCGCCGCCGGTGATCGCGCTATGAATCACCGTGAACTTGCCTTGCTTGGTGGTCGACATGATCTCAAGTTCAGTTCCGCGGAAATCTTCGACATAGTAGACGAACAGGGCCGCAGCATAGTTGCTGACCAGATCGTAGAACTCGGCGCGTTTGGCGCCCGGAAGCTTCTTGGCATAGGGCCCGAGCGCATAGTCGGCAATGGCCTTGATATTGATATAGCGGTTCATCAGCGCCGCAAACTTGCCGCGCAGAGCCGGGCCCTTCTCACCATGATTGGCAAGCTTCATCACATCATCGGCAATGCGCGTGACGTAATCCTCAGCGGGGGTGTTGGCCCCCGCTGGCGTCGCCAGACCAATAACCCCACCGGCCAACAAGCCAATTGCCCCACGCCGGTTTATCAGGAGATCATTCCAGTTACGCATTACTCCTCCGAAGGAATCGGCCCACCACCGAACCTCTGAGCCTTTAATTCTGTCCAAAAATCAGGCAAATGCAAGACGTTATGCAGGGGGTCGGGAGTGAGCTTCGGACGGGGACGAAATCACCCTTGTCATTCACATAAGGATATGTTTATATCCTTATGAAGAGGACGGTCAATGGATGAACTGCTGTCAGGTTTACGCGCGGCCGGGGAGACGACACGGGTTCGCATTCTCTTTCTCCTTGCGCATGGCGAAGCCAATGTAAGTGAACTCACCCAGATCCTGGGGCAAAGCCAGCCAAGGGTGAGCCGCCACCTCAAGTTGATGGCCGAAGCGGGACTGATCAGCCGCCACAAGGAAGGCAACTGGGTCTTGTTCCGGTTGCGCGAAGAGGGAATGGGCGGCGCGCTGTCGCGTTCCATTGTCGATCTGCTTCCCGGTTCAGATCCAGTTCTCAGCGGCGACCTGGCTCGTCTGGAGGATATTCGAAGCCGCCGCGCGGAAGTCGCTGCGCGCTACTTTGCGGACAACGCCACGCAATGGGAACAGTTACGATCTCTGCATGTGCGCGAGGAACATGTCGAGCAGGCGATGGCGCGCCTTGCAGGAAACGACCCCATCCGTCTGCATGTCGATCTTGGCACCGGAACGGGAGCCGTGCTCCGCCGCTTCGCGAGCCTGGCGCAGCAGCAGGTTGGCATCGATTCCAGCCGCGACATGCTGGCCATCGCCCGGGTTAATCTCGAGGCGGCGGGCGCGCGCCATGCCCAGGTACGGCACGGGGAAATCTACGCCTTGCCCTTTCCAGACGGCTTTGCCGATTTCGTGACCATACACCAGGTGCTTCACTTCCTCGAAGATCCCGCCCGGGCTCTGAGCGAGGCGGCACGCATTCTGGCACCCGGCGGGCGCCTTCTGATCGTAGATTTCGCGCCCCACGAACTCGATGAATTGCGCGACAAGCACGCCCACCGCCGACTTGGCATCGCCGCCGAGCAGATGGCTCAATGGCTGTCTCGGGCGGGCCTGATCCTAACCCAGCACGAGGTGCTTCCTCCACCCTGGCGGCCGCAAGGCAAAGGCCTGACCGTATCGCTGTGGCTCGCCCATGCAGCCCAGACCGCCAGCCAGCCCACAATTCTGAAGGATCGCGTCAGATGATCGCTTTTGCCGATGATGTTTCAGGCCTTTCGGTCTCTTTCGAATTCTTTCCACCAAAATCGCCGGATGACGACAGCTTCTGGCGCACCATTCGGCGGCTGGAGACAGTTGGTCCCGAATTCGTGTCGGTGACCTATGGCGCGGGTGGCACCACCCGCGACAGAACACTCGCCACCGTCCGCCGGATTGCCAGCGAAACGCGGCTGAAACCCGCAGCACATCTAACCTGCGTGGGCGCCAGCCGCGCTGAAGTCGATGCAACAATCTTGGAGTTTGCAGCGGCAGGAGTCCGGCATATTCTTGCGCTGCGGGGAGATCCGCCAGCCGGCGTGGGCGCCAAGTTTACCCCACATCCGGATGGCTATCGCAACGCAGCCGACCTGGTGCGCGGCATCCGGGAACTGGGCGATTTCGAAGTCTCCGTCTCGGCCTATCCGGAACGGCACCCGGATTCGGTTTCGATCGAAGAGGACCTCGCCTTCATGGCGGACAAGGCCGAGCACGGCGCCAGTCGGGCCATCTCGCAGTTCTTCTTCCACAATGCATTCTTCCTGAGGCTGCGTGACCGGATCGCCGCTCGCGGCATCAACATCGAGCTGGTGCCAGGCATTCTGCCGATCACATCCTTCGCGCGGGTCAGCGAGTTTGCCGCCAAGTGCGGCGCCCATGTGCCGCCCGCGCTGGCGCGGCGCTTCGAGGGACTCGATGATGACCCGGACACCCGCAACCTCGTCGCCGCAATGGTGGCAGCCGAGCAGGTGGACCAATTGCGCCGGGAAGGCGTTACGCACTTCCATTTCTACACGCTGAACCGCGCGGACCTCGTTTACGCCATCTGCAGGGTCCTCGGGCTGGGCGTTCGGGCGCAGGCCGCCTGAGCCACTGCCCTCAGACGCCGTTGCGATCCCAGACCGCCCTTATCGATGGACTGGCAAGCACCGCTTCGTACATGCGGCTCAGGTTGGCGTGCCTTGCAAACAGCTGCTGCATGTCCGGAACCCAGGTACAGAGCATGGCGGCGTAGATATCCACCGCACTCATCTGCCCACCCAAGATGAAGGGGCCTGTGCCAAGCGCATCAGAATAAATCGCGAATTCTGCTTCCATCATCGCCGCTGCCCTTGCACTGATGCCTTCGGCGGCCGCGGCATCGGTGCTGTAGCGCGCTGGATAGAACAAGCGCAGGTCACTCATGTAGACCGTGGTGGCGAGATACACCATCCAGCGCAGGTAGCGCGCACGATCCGGCGATCCGATGGCTGGCGCAAAGCCGCAAGCTGGAAAAAGGTCAGAGATATGGATCATGATCGCCGCGCTTTCCGTCATCACGCTGTCATCCGGCAGGACCAGCGTCGGGACTTCGGCTTTGGGATTGATTCGATGGAAGAAGTCTTCGAAGGAGCCATCCGGCCCTCGTTCAAGAATGACAACCCTGAAGGGTGCGCCGCAGGCGGCAAGCAGGGCCTCCGGAGCCATGGAACCGGCTGTGTTTCGGGCATAGAGCGTGTACATCCTGGTGAATCCCCCCGCGAGAGAAGTTTTATAGAGCTACGCCATGCGACGGAACCAGCTCCATTGCAACCGTGGCCACGAAATGCGATGGAAAGCCTGATCAATCACCTCCGGCCGCCCATGGCGAATCGTCTCACAACTCTTGCGCCCAAGAAAGTCCGTTTCAGCTATTCAACGGCAGACCAGCCGGTGCTTCAGCGCGCCGTCATTCAGGCCATCGAGAAGATGGGCGGCCAGCGCAAGCTGAAGAAGCTCTATGCCCAGCACCAGAAATCCGTACGAAACGGTGAGGGGTTCTTCGATTCTGCGATCCGCCTGCTGCGCATCAGGGTCGACTACGACGAGGTCGCCCTGGCGCGGACGCCGGCTGAGGGCCCGGTTCTATTCATCGCCAATCATCCATACGGCGTGCTCGACGGCATCACGCTGACATGGCTGGCCACCAAGGTCAGGCCAGACACGAAGGTTCTCGCCAACGATGTGCTCTGCCAGGCCCCCGAGGCAGCTGCCAACCTATTGCCAGTGGCATTTGCGCCAACCCGCGAGGCGCGCGAGACGAACGTGAACTCGAGAATTCAGGCTTTGGACTGGCTGCGCCAGGGCCACGCCATCGGCATCTTTCCCGGCGGTGGGGTTTCCACCTCGGAAAAACCGCTGCGCGGACCTGCAGTCGACCTGCCCTGGGCGCCTTTCACGGCCAAGCTGCTGCGCGCGTCGCGGGCAACGGTGGTTCCCGTCTTTTTCGTCGGGCAGAACTCCCGGCTGTTCCAGCTGGCGAGCCACCTGAGCCTGACACTGCGACTGTCGCTGGTCTTCCGGGAAACGGCCCGCCGCATCGGATCACGCCTGAAGGTGCGGGTCGGTGCTCCCATCCCCTTTGCCGAGCTGGCCAACATCGAGGACCGCGCCGAACTCGTGATGGAACTCAAGAAACGTACCTTCGCGCTTGCCCGCCCGGAAGACTTCAAGGGCGCACCGCCCGACCTTCACCTGCGCGAGGCACGCATAAAGGGCAGCAAGCCGCGCGATGCAGACTGACCCGCATCAGTACTCAAGTACGACCACGCGTGCCCCGAGCTGTACCCGATTGTAGAGATCGATGATGTCGCTGTTGAGCAGCGCAAAGCAACCTGCAGTGGATTTCTTGCCCACAAGTTTCGGATCGTGAGTTCCGTGAATGCGGTAGATGGTATCGACATCGCCCTGGTAGAGATAGAGGGCGCGCGCACCCATCGGATTCTCCGGACCGCCCGGCATGCCACCGCTCTGCCACTTCACGAGCTTCGGAAACTCCGCAATGTGCTCGGGCGTGGGAGTCCAGGTGGGCCATTTCTCCATGCGGCCGATGGTCGACTGCCCCGACCATCGGCGTCCGGCCTTGCCAACGGCTGCGCCATACCGAACCGCCTTGCCATTACCGAGAACGTAATAGAGGTAGCGTTTGCGGGGATCGACGATGATCGTTCCGGGAGGCTCCGTGGTTTCATAGTCCACCTCGCGGCGCCGGTACTTGTATTCGATCTTGTTCTCGTCCGCCGCCCTGACCGGGAACGGTTCCTGGGCAAGCAGTGCCTCTTCCGCGGCGTCCTGGGCGCGGGCCGGCACAAAAAGGGCAGAAACGGCACAGTTGGCGAGAAACAGGCGACGGGTCAGGATCATGCTTGTCATCCGGCGTTGGTCTCGTGATGGTTCATACCACGGCGCAAGCTGACAGTCATCAGCGCGCAAACTGCTTGTACTTGATGCGCTTGGGCATAACGCTATCTTCGCCCAGACGTCGCTTCTTGTCCTCTTCATAATCCTGGAAATTGCCCTCGAACCATTCGACATGGCTATCGCCCTCGAAGGCGAGTATGTGGGTCGCCAGACGATCAAGGAACATGCGGTCGTGACTGATGATAACAGCACACCCGGCGAAATCTTCGAGCGCCTCCTCGAGCGCCGCCAGCGTTTCGGTGTCGAGATCGTTGGTCGGTTCGTCGAGAAGCAGCACGTTTGCCCCGGACTTGAGCATTTTTGCAAGATGGACGCGATTGCGCTGACCGCCCGAGAGCAAGCCAACCTTCTGCTGCTGATCACCACCCCTGAAGTTGAAAGCGCCCGTGTAGGCGCGTGAATTCATTTCGCGCTTTCCGAGATAGATCACATCATTGCCGCCGGATATCTCCTCCCAGACCGTCTTGTCGGGATTGAGCGAGTCGCGCGATTGGTCGACGTAACCCAGGTGCACGCTTTCACCGATCGTGATCGTGCCGGTATCAGGCTTCTCCTGGCCGGTGAGCATGCGGAAGAGTGTCGTCTTGCCAGCGCCGTTGGGTCCGATGATGCCGACAATGCCACCTGGCGGCAGTTTGAAAGACAGATCCTCGATCAGAAGGCGATCGCCATAGCCCTTGGACAGCTTGTCCACGTTGATCACCGTGTTGCCAAGCCGCTCACCCGGAGGAATGATGATCTGTGCAGTGGTTGACTTGACCCGGTCTTCATTGATCTTGAGCAATTCATCATAGGCCTTGATGCGGGCCTTCGACTTTGCCTGCCTTGCCTTGGGCGAGGAGGCGATCCATTCCTGCTCGCGGGCAATCGCCTTCTCGCGCGCAGCATCCTCACGGGCTTCCTGCGTGAAGCGCTTCGCCTTCTGAGAGAGGTAGGCGGAATAATTGCCCTCGTAGGGAATACCGCGGCCGCGGTCGAGTTCAAGAATCCATCCGGTGACGTTGTCGAGGAAATAACGGTCGTGCGTGACGATCAGAATAGCGCCGGGATAGTCTCGCAGATGATGCTCCAACCAATTGACCGACTCAGCGTCGAGATGGTTGGTCGGCTCATCGAGCAGCAACAAATCCGGCTTCCGGAGCAGTAACTGGGTCAGGGCCACGCGCCGCTTTTCACCGCCGGAAAGATTGTCGATCGAGGCCTCGCCGGGCGGGCAGCGCAACGCATCCATCGCCTGCTCGACCTGGGCCTCGAGATCCCACAGGTTCTGAGAGTCGATCACATCCTGCAGCTTGCCGGCTTTTTCCGCATTCTCGTCGTTGTAATCCGCCATCAGGGCGTTGTATTCGTCGAGGATGGCCTTCTTGTGGGCAACACCCTCCATAACATTGCCCATCACGTCGAGGGCAGGATCGAGCTCCGGTTCCTGCGGAAGATAACCGACCGTGGCGCCATCGGCGAGCCATGCCTCGCCGTTCCACTCCTTGTCGAGGCCGGCCATGATGCGCAGCAGCGTCGACTTACCTGAACCGTTGGGACCAAGAACGCCGATCTTGGCATCCGGATAGAAGGACAGGTGAATGTTCTCGAGAACCTTCTTGCCCCCGGCATAGGCCTTGGTGAGGCCATGCATATGATAGATGAACTGACGGGCCATCTTGTGACGTCTTTCACGATGCAGGATTGCTGGCGACGGCTCATAGCCGAGCCGAAACCAAAGAGCAAGATTTCCGGGCCGTCCGGAACAAGAACCAGACTGATTGGAACAGCGCCGCTCGGTCGCGGCGGCGTCGGATAGCTCGACGAGGCCGCCAGCCCGCTTTTGGCCAATCTCCTTGCCACACCGGTAGATTCCCTCCGGCGGCGCGATCCAATCAGGTCGGCTCTTGCCCTAGCTCTGCCTTGGCCGCTTTGCCCGGCGCGCCAGCATGTTCAGAGCCTCAACAAGGGCCGAGAAACCCATGGCGGCGTAGACGTAGCCCTTGGGCACATGGACGCCCATGCCTTCGGCGATCAGCGTCATGCCGATCATCAGGAGGAAGCCCAGCGCCAGCATGACGATTGTTGGATTCGAATGGATGAACCGGGCCAAAGGCTCAGCCGCCAGCAGCATGACCGCGACAGCTGCGATGACCGCGATGTACATGATGGCAATGTGATCAGTCATGCCAACAGCCGTGATGATCGAGTCAACAGAAAACACGAGGTCAAGAAGAAGAATCTGGAAGATTGCGCCTCCAACCGTCATGGTCGCCGCATGACTGACGATGTTTTCCTTGCCGTCGTCCGGGTCAACCGAGTGGTGGATCTCCTTGGTGGCCTTCCACACCAAGAACAGGCCACCAGCAATCAGGATGATATCGCGCCAGGAAAAATTCTGGCCAGCAAGGCTGAAGACCGGAGCAGTCATTTGCGCGATCCACGACACGGTGGCGAGCAACACGAGTCGCATGACAAGCGCAGCACCAATCCCGAGCCGCCGGGCGCGGGCGCGCTCATGTTCAGGCAGCTTGTTGGACAGGATGGAGATGAAGATCAGATTGTCGATTCCGAGGATGATTTCCATGGCGACAAGGGTGACCAGCGCCACCCAGCCCTCCGTCGACCCGACGAAGGAGAAATGTTGCTGCCAGAAATCCATGCTCATCCACCTCGCGATACCTGCACTGACCGCACTATGTCGTGCCGGGGACCACTGTTCAAGCCCGGGCCTCAGGCGGTCACATCACCCGCAGTTTCGGGCCGCCCGATCGCTTCAGCACGTACCACAGCCTCAAGCAGGCCATTCTCGTCAACCGCATCAGGAAGCAAGCTGCGCGAGATACTCACCGCAACCTGTGGATCATGCGCTCCCAGCGCCTGGGCGGCGGCAAGGGCGGCATCTCGGGCCTGCGCCTCGGCGGCCGCAAGGGCAGCAAGCCCTGACGTGAAGACGGTGGTTCCCCCTGGACCCATAACGCGAAACAGGCCGCTGCCATCGCCCTCCACAGTGACGCTGACGGCCTGAGCCACGACCCCGGTTGCAGCTCCGACCGCGTTTGCAACATCAAAGAAGGGCGGGAACACGAGTTCGCAGGAAAGCCGCCGCGCCACCTCCTCGTAGTAAACCCGTACAGGGCCACCTACCGCCACGACCGGCACGGACGGCGACAACCTCACCTCGGCAAGCCCCACGCAACCTCGGCCCGAACTCACCGCGTCCACCAGTTCGTGGTCACCAAAATTTCGTCCAAAAGCCGTTTCCAGAATGACCTGGACCGTCCGCCGCACTGTCTCCGACCACACTTCACGGCAGAAACCCTGGACACGGGCACCATCACCTGCCTTCATGTCACGAAAACGCACCATGAGCCGCGCGGCCAGCTCCGCCGCCGGACCCGGCCAGTTGTCCTGAAGACCAAGAACATGCGCCGCATCCGACGGGGTGAAACCACCGGTCTGTACCAGCCCCTTGCGCCGGAGCGAGACCAGCGCGCGCTGTGCTGCCGCCGAAATCGCCACCTTGCGCAGCGGCTTGGGTCGATCATCGACCAGCGCGAGCAGCTCGGCCTCACGCGCCGTTAGCTCAGCGGCCGCGGCGCGGTCGGTTCCAAATGGACGCAGCACGAACTTGCCATGCAGCGAGCCGCCTTCACTGTCTGCCAGATCAGCTTCAAGCATGGCCGTGACTTCAGGAAAGCGGGAAGCAAGAAGCGACACGGGAGCAACCCGCTCCGGCCCCACGGAGATCGCGCCATCGGCCCCGATGGCAATGGCGCTGTCTCCGCCGAGACCGACGGTGCGGACATCGATGGCCCTCACCATTGTGCGCCAGCCGCCAACCTCGGCGCCCTGCTCGGCCACACGTGGGCGACCGTTGAGCAAAACGCCGAGATCCGTTGTTGTGCCTCCCATGTCGGACATGATGAAATCCCGGCGCCCGCAGAGCCACGAGGCGCCAACCAGACTGGCCGCAGGGCCCGACAGCACGGTTTCGATCGGCCGCAGCGCCACACGCTCGGCCAGCGCCAAGGTGCCATCTCCCTTGACGATCATCAGTGGGCAGGTGATTGCAAGCTCCGTCATCGAGCGGCGCACAGCCTCGATCAGCATCGAGATGCGGGATATGAGCCGGGCGTTCAACACTGCCGTCAATGCCCGGCGCGGTGCGTCGAGTGCCGAAGTGAGCTCGGTTGACAGTGTGGCGGGCTTGCCGGTGGTTGCCGAAATGACCTCGCGGGCGCGCTGCTCATGGGCAGGATTGCGCACAGCAAATGCTGCGGCAATAGCAAAGGCATCAACCGGCATGGCTGCGACCGCCTGGGACAGGGTCTCGGAGTCGAGCGGGCGAACTTCCTCACCATTGTGGTCATGGCCACCACTGATTCGCACAATCGGCATGCCGGGAAAGGCGCGGGCAATTCCAGTGCGCTCGGCCATGGCGTCGTCAAAACCGATCAGGATCACGCCTACCGCACTGCCATGGCCTTCCACCACGGCATTGGTGGCGAGCGTGGTCGACACCGAGACAAGGGAAATGTCCTGTGGCCGAAGACCTTGTGGCAGCTTCGCGACCGCCGCACGGATGGCGCCGGTAACGCCAATTGCCAGATTACCCTTGGTGGTGATGGACTTGGCCGAAGCCAGAACCTGATGGCCCTTGGCCTCAATGATCGCAGCGTCGGTATAGGTGCCGCCGGTGTCGACACCGATGAGAAAGGTCTGGTTTGTCATGGGCTCAGATCATCAGGCGGCGGGCTCTGCCGCTGACAGGGCAACGGCAATCGCCGTGTTGTTCGCGACACACCGTGCGAACCCGGCCGCTGACATGCCAACTCGGGTTTTTGCAGGTTGATTGCCCCTGCGGCCTCGCTAGAATGGCTCTCATGCTGACACCTCTCAAGCCTGAAGTGGAGAAAGTCGGCGACCTCAGCCATGAGGCGCGCCGCTTCAGGACGATCCTATGGAGTTTCGAGAAGAACATCGAGCTTCTGTTTCAGGGGACGGGGCTGGCCGCCGAGGTGGACCACGCAGCGCTGGCCGAGGCGTTTTCACGCTGGCGGCAGGCTTTTGACCAGAGCAAACACCTAGCCGACCTGGACCGCCGCGACTTCACGATCTTTGCGGCCGGCATGATGCTGAAGGAACTTCTGGCTGCGAGACCGATCACCGCGATCGTTCCGGATGCGCTGGGCCTTCCAGCTCTGCCCGCCACCCTGGACCATCGGCTCAGACGCTGGCCCGAAGGTTATGCCTACACGAGTTTCTGCCTTTCGGTCGCGGCCGCAGTGCTCAGTGAGATGGGTGATGCCGAACCGGCAGCAGCTGGCGTGGCAGACGACCCCCGTTTCTGGGATTCCTTCCGCGAGAATGTTGCCGAGAACCCTGCCAATGCCATCGCCTTTTTCGACATGGTGGTCGGTCTGTCACCGAACTGGAACGCCCCTGACGTACCCTGGATGCGCAAGACCTTCCTTGATGGCAAGCGCCGACTGGAAACATCGCACAACCATCTGCTGCCAAGCGAGCCAGGGTGACTGGCGCGGGCGAGGCCCGACCCACGTGTCAGGATCAGGCTGCCAGCTTTACCAGCGTTTGCATCAGTGCGCGCGTACCCTTGAGGCGGGCTTCTGGCGATTCCCAGTCACGCATCACGACCAGCTTCATGTCCGGGCGTAGCTTGGCCTGCGCGCCCTGCCCCGTGATCCAGCCGATCAGTGCCCCAGGATTGGCGAAAGACTCGCCGCGGAACGACATGACGGCTCCCTTCGGGCCCGCATCAAGGCTGGCGACATTGGCTGCCCGGCACAACAGCTTGATGGCCACCACGGCAAGCAGATGGTTGACCTCATCAGGCAAGGGACCGAACCGGTCACGCAATTCGGCACCGAACGACTCGACGGATGCCTGGTCGGTGAGATCGGCAAGCCGGCGGTAGAGACCAAGCCGGACCTGTAGATCTTCAACATAGTTCTCAGGGATCAGGACGGAGGTGCCGATGTTGATCTGCGGCGACCATTGTCCATCAGCCACCAAGGCTTCATCCCCGGTACGCAGCTTCGCGACAGCCTCCTCGATCATTTGCTGATAGAGCTCGTAGCCTACCTCCCGGATATGACCGGACTGCTCGTCGCCCAGAAGATTACCCGCACCTCTCAAATCAAGATCATGGCTCGCCAATGAAAAGCCCGCGCCCAGTGAATCAAGAGACTGCAGGACCTTCAGACGCTTTTCCGCTGCGGGGGTAAGTGCCTGTCTGGCCGGCGTCGTCAGGATTGCATAGGCGCGCTGCTTCGACCGGCCCACCCGCCCGCGAAGCTGATAGAGCTGAGCCAGACCGAACATGTCGGCACGGTGAATGACGAGGGTGTTGGCGGTGGCGATGTCGAGACCGGATTCCACGATTGTCGTCGAAAGCAGAACGTCGAAGGACCGATCATAAAATCCTGTCATGATGTCTTCGAGCTCAGCTGGCGGCATACGACCATGAGCGGCGCGGAACTTCACCTCGGGAACGGCGTCGCGCAGGAATGCCGCGATCTCTTCAATGTCGGCAATGCGCGGCACGACATAGAAGCTCTGGCCTCCTCGATAATGCTCGCGCAACAGGCTCTCGCGGATGATCACGGGGTCAAACGGCGTGATGTAGGTTCTCACTGCCAGCCGGTCCAGCGGTGGGGTGGTGATGAGCGAGAGTTCGCGAACGCCCGACAGGGCGAGCTGCAAAGTACGCGGAATGGGCGTCGCGGTCAGGGTCAGCACGTGAACATTGGTACGCAGCTCCTTCAGCCGCTCCTTGTGCTTCACGCCGAAATGCTGTTCCTCATCGATTACCAAAAGCCCAAGATCCCGGAAGGCGATGGTTCCGGCAAGCAGGGCGTGCGTGCCCACGACGACGTCAATCTCCCCAGAGGCGAGCCCCTGCCGGATACGATCAAGCTCCTTTTTCGACACCATGCGGGAGGCCTGGGCAATGTTGACCGGAAGTCCTTTGAACCGGGCTTGAAAGGTCGCAAAATGCTGTCGCGACAGAAGGGTTGTCGGTACGACCACTGCCACCTGCTTGCCGTTCATGGCGGCGATGAAAGCCGCGCGCAGGGCAACCTCGGTCTTGCCAAAGCCTACATCCCCACACACCAGCCGATCCATTGGGCGGCCTTTCTGGAAGTCCTCGATGACCGCTTCAATTGCAGCCAGCTGGTCCTCGGTTTCCTCGTAGGGAAAGCGGGCGCAGAATTCTTCATAGGCACCTTCAGGCGGTGGCAACATATCGCCGGGCTTGAGTTCACGCGCGGCGGCGGTTTGAACAAGCCCCTCTGCGATGCGGAGAACACGCTCCTTGAGCTTCGCCTTCTTGGCCTGCCAAGCACCACCGCCGAGCCGGTCGAGCTGAACGCCCTGTTCGTCAGACCCGTAACGGGACAGCAACTCGATGTTTTCGACCGGCAAGAACAGCCTGTCGCCTCCTGAATAGGACAGGAACAGACAGTCATGCGGTGCTCCCTGCACCTCAATTGTCTTCAACCCCTCGAAGCGGCCAATGCCATGATCGACGTGTACCACGAGATCACCTGGGGTTAGCGCCGAGAGTTCATTGATGAAGTCAGAGGCCTTCCGGTTGCGCCGGCCGCGCCGCACCATGCGATCGCCAAGTATGTCCTGCTCGGAGATCAGCGCAAATTCATCGGTTTCGAACCCGTCTTCCAGTCCCAGAACCATCAGGCCGGCTATCGATTTGTTCCAGGAAAGAAACTCCATCCAGTCACGCGCCGCGGCAAGCGGTGACACATCGTGATCCTTGAGTATGGTCTCGAGGCGTTCGCGCGAACCTTCCGACCAGGAGGCAACAGCGACCCGGCGACCCTCGCGCCGGATTGCATCGGCATGGGCCTTGACCGCTTCATAGACATTGCCACCAGGCTGGGCGCGTTCAGCGGCAAAACTCCGTCCTCGCCGGCCACCGAATGACAGGCCCTGAGGGCTTTCGAAAGGCGACAGCGCGAAGACGGTCGTGTTTGACTGTATCTCCGACCATTCGGACGCCGGAACATAGAGCGTTTCGGGCTTGACGGGCTTGTAAGGGCCCGCGCCATAGGTCTCCTTGCTGGCCAGTGCATCGCGCCGCGCCGAGAAGAACTCCAACACCTGTTCTTCGCGGGCAGCGGCGGCCTCATCCACGGCGTGATCAAGCGTCAGGATGGGGTCAACCATGTAGTCGAGCAAGGTTGCCAGCCGGTCGTGGAAGAGCGGCAGCCAATGTTCCATGCCTTGATACTTCCGGCCGCTGGTGACGCTCTCGTAGAGGGGATCATTTGTATCAAGGCCTCCGAAGGCCTCGGCGTAGTTCACCCGAAACCGGCCGATCGATTGCGGATTGAGCAAGACCTCGCTGGCAGGATTGAGACTGAATTGTGCGAGCGTCGCCGTGGTTCGCTGCGATTCTGGATCGAAGCTACGAATGGTTTCAAGCGTGTCTCCGAAAAAGTCCAGCCGGACTGGCGCGTCCGCACCTGGCGGGTAGATATCAATGA
The DNA here is from genome assembly GCF_044238155.1 of Aestuariivirga sp. Taxonomy (GTDB): domain Bacteria; phylum Pseudomonadota; class Alphaproteobacteria; order Rhizobiales; family Aestuariivirgaceae; genus Aestuariivirga. Next base: position 19,420 of record NZ_JBIIDX010000053.1, read on the forward strand.
TGCCGCCACGCACTGCAAAATCTCCGGGGTCCACGACGGTGCCGGTGCGTGAAAAGCCGTTGTCTGCAAGGAACCCGATCAGGTCTTCGGAATTGATGCGGTTGCCTGGCTGCGCCTTGAAGCGGTGCCCCTCGATCATTGCCCGCGGTACAACGCGCTGGAGCAATGCAGCGACCGTCGTGATCAGAAGCAGCGGTCCGACCGATGGCTCCAGAACCCGGGCCAGGGTGGCCAGCCGCCGCGCCAGAATGTCCTGAACGGGCGACACGCGGTCATATGGCAGGCAATCCCAGGCGGGGAACCGAAGTACCTCGAGACCTGGGGCGAAATAGGCGATCTGACCAGCCAAAGTCGATGCCCGCTGGTCATCTACCGCGACATGGACCACAATTCGCTTGTCCGCCAACTCTGCGAGGGCAGGCAGGAGCATGGCGTCCAATCCCTCAGGAACTCCGGAAAGGGTGGTAC
>NZ_JBIIDX010000182.1:0-5810 GCF_044238155.1 Aestuariivirga sp.
GCCGGCAACACAGGCTCAGGCCACAAGGTAGTGCTTGCCAGCGCTGCATCGATCTTTTATACACCCGCCACTCTTGACCAGCGCCCAGGTAGCTCAGTTGGTAGAGCAGCGGACTGAAAATCCGCGTGTCGGTGGTTCGATTCCGCCCCTGGGCACCACTTCTTCCCGCAAAATGCAGTTGTCTCTGAGCCATCTGCGCAAGGGTGCGTGGCGGGAGAGACATCCGCGTGTCGTGCAAAATCACGTTGCAATGCCATGCAGTTCCGTATGAGTTCCAGCACGGTTGTCAACGCGTGCGACAACACGATCATGGCGTGAACGATGTTCGATGTGAAACTCCGTTCCCCGTACATCGCTCTCATTGTCAGGATAGGCGAATACCGCAGCAGCCGGGCAATCTCTGTGGGAAATCGCGCGCTGTTGATCAAACCTGAAAATCTGGCCGATAGATCACGACATCACCAAGGCACTCAAGACTTCCGGCCTTCAACCTTCGCTGCGCCTGGACCCGGGCTTGTCAAATCCGGGCAGCTGGCGAGCCCCATCCACACGGCGCAACGCATGCGCGCCGAGACGGGCCGGGGACCCCCGGCCTGCCGCATCAGTGGTGCTCAGGCGATTCAGCGCCGCATGTCGTCAGCAAAGATGTCCGTCTCGTGGGTACTGGCCGGCACGAAGATTGCTCCGATTACCACCGTCATGGCGGCAATGATGATCGCATACCACAGACCTGCATAGATGTTGCCACTCTGGGCCGAGATTGCGAAGGCGGTTGCCGGCATCAGGCCACCGAACCAGCCGTTACCGATATGATAGGGCAGCGACAGGCCTGAGTAACGGATACGTGTCGGATAGAGCTCGACCAGGGCTGCCGCGATCGGGCCGTACACCATCGTCACGAGAATGATCAGGTAGGTGAGGATGGCAACGATTGCCAACTTCTGACCCGTGAAGATGTCGAAGAAGTTGGATGCCTTGGCAACCGTCGTGTTGTCCGCAGCAACCAGCGGGTAACCAGAGGCCTTCAGGGCTTCATTGAGAGTCGTCTCGAAGGTGGGTTTTACAGCCTTTTCCTTTTCGAGTGCGGCCAGGGCCGCATCAACAGCCGCCTGGTCGGTGCCCGCCCTGGCGGCATCGAGTGCTGCCGTCGCCTCCTTGATCGCAGCCGTGTTGGCCGCGGCATTGAACGAGCGAACGACAGTGTCACCGATCTTGATCTCGGTCACGCTGCCCGCAGGGCCCGGGACCGTGGAGTAATTCACCGACATGCGCTGCAACTGGGCCTTGGCCACGTCACAGGAGTTGGTAAACTTCAGTGTGCCCGTCGGGTTGAACTGGAACGAACAGTCGGCCGGGTCAGCAGTCACCGTCACCGTGGTCTGATGCGCAGCATAGAGCGCAGGATTTGCCACCTGCGTCAGCATCTTGAACACCGGTAGGTAGGTCATTGACGCCAACAGGCAGCCCGCCAGGATGATCGGCTTGCGACCGATGCGGTCGGAGAGCGAGCCGAAGACCAGGAATCCGCCCGTGCCGAGAATCAGCGACCAGGTGACGAGAACGTTTGCTGTGAAGCTGTCGAGCTTGATCACATTCTGCAGGAAGAACAGAGCGTAGAACTGGCCAGAGTACCAGACGACGGCCTGGCCAGCGACGAGGCCCAGAAGCGCGATCAGCGCAATCTTGCCATTCCGCCAGTTGCCGAAGGCCTCGCGCAGTGGCGCCTTGGAGGCCGAGCCCTCCTCCTTCATCTTCTTGAAGGCCGGGGTTTCTCTCATCTGCAGACGGATATAGAGCGAGATCAGCAGCAGGAAGATCGATACGAGAAAAGGAATGCGCCATCCCCATGCGTTGAAGGCCTTGATCATCTGCGGCGTGCCGTCCGGGTTCATGACCGCAACACCAGCCGCATCGAGCACGGCGGCTTCCGGGTAGTTGGCGTTGACGTAGCCCTGCACGAGCAGGATCACGATCAGCGACAACAGAAGGCCCAGCGTGGCGGTAGTCTGGATGAAGGAGGTGTAGTAGCCGCGGCGGTGGGGCGGAGCGTGTTCGGCGACGTAGATCGCCGCGCCGCCATATTCGCCGCCAAGCGCGAGGCCCTGCGCCATGCGGAGCGCAATGAGGATAATCGGCGCCGCCGCACCCCAGGCGTTGTAGTTGGGGAGCAGACCAACGAGGAAGGTCGCGATGCCCATGATCAGGATGGTCATCAGGAAAGTGTATTTGCGGCCGACCAGATCACCCAGCATACCGAAAAACAGGGCACCGAGCGGGCGCACGATGAACCCGGCGGCGAAGGCCAGAAGCGCGAAGACGTTGCGGGTTGCCTCGGGGAACGCGGTAAAGAACTGCGCGCCAATGATGGTGGCGAGCGAACCATAGAGATAGAAATCATACCACTCGAAGATGGTGCCAGCCGATGAGGCCAAGATCACTTTCTTCTCTTCTGCCGTCATCGGCCGCGAGCGGGCATTGCCCGACCGATCTGCTGTCGTGCCTGTCATGTCTTCTCCCCTCGGATCCAGAGGCCTGCAAGACCTCTCAAGATCGCAAGGACGGGACTGCCACGCCCAGCCGCCCTGGTGATCAAGCCCCAACGAATGATCCGTGTTTGAATGTTACTGCATGATCGGCTCCGATACCAGCGCGGGCGGCGCGGCAGACCGGGACAACTCAGCCACCCACACGGACTGACGTAGGAAGGCTTCCAGGGGTGGAGGCCAACAGCCTTGCGAACCATGTGGCTGGCGGATGTTGCACGTTCCGCGACACTGCAGGCTTCGGCGACGATCTCTTCAGGCGTGTGCGCCTTCCCGAGCCTTTACCAATCATCCTGATGCCATGAGACATGTCTCAAGTTGGATAGCTTCAGTGGGGCTGGATCGGCAGGGGCTTTACTGCAGGACCTGCCAAGGATCCATACGCATCGCCGAGACCCATGAAGCGGAATGGCGACCGCTGATCGTGCAAGGCTTGCCGGCTCGGTGGCGGGCAAACCCTGTACCCGTGCCGCTGCCGTGCAACATATCCATGATCGCCTCATTCGCAGCCATCTGGCCCGCGTTCATCACATCGCATGCTGCAAGTCGTCTCGGTGTCGTACGGCGACCAGCGCGCCTGCCCGGCTGCTTCTCTTGGCCCTGCTACCGCCATACCGCAAATGATCAACGGTGCTTGAGGCAATCACGCAACACACCACGCTTGACACTGCCATTGCCGATCCGTGAGACCGCACGATCCCTGGCCAAAGGACCGGCCATGGACGGATACACATCGCCTTGTCCTTGCCGAATGGCGGCAAGCAGCCCTGCCACGTGTTCACTCGAAGCTCGGCAGCGAGATGGCAACCAGGTATCCGCTCAAGATGGCCACGTATATTGGGGCTTGACCATCAATTACCAGAGTTGCTTGTCCCTTCAATCCAGAGCCAAACCACCCAAGGGTCCTCTTAAGCGTTCCGGGCGACAATCAGGACGACAATGAAGTCAGGCGAATTACAATTGTGGGAGATTCGTCGAGGTCAAGATCACGCGTCGAATCGCAAACTGATGCCCTGTTGACCCTTCAGCTGGAATTGCGTCGCCTTATTTGCCAAGTGGCGCACGAGCCAGCCAGCCATCCGCGCCTCGCCATCAGTTGCATCCAACAACTCATCCGGTGTTGGGGCGCGATCCGGAAACGATATTGGCTGTCCCGCATAGATGATCCGGAAGTCAACATTCACATCATCATGGCGCGCCTCAAGCGTGACAGGGCCAGTGCGCAGATCCGAGACTGCTTCAATCATCAGATTTACCGTATCAGCCGCGCGCGACACGGTTGTACGCGGAAGACCCCATGATTGACCCCACTGCTCAAGTACGTCCTTGATCTGTTCATGGCGTGCGGCCAGGTTTTCCACGATCTCGACCTGCCCGGACTGGGTCACCCCAATTCGCATGATGGCGTTGAGCGCGATAGCCAAAAGAGCCGACAGCATCAATGGTGAATGAAGGACAATGGCCATGAAGCCGGTGGAGGCCTGGGCAACGGCGGGGGTCGCCTGCACGATGATGCCTGCTGCCACAGGCACTCCAATGACAATGATGCGCCGGGCAGACAGCATTCGTGACAGGGCCAGCTCGGCGCCGGCCACGATGAAGAAACTGGCGGCATAACCCAGAATGCCACCCGCGACTGCCTCAGGCATGGCTCCGATGAGGGCAATCAGCTTTGGAAAGAAACTGCTCGCAATGAGGGCAATGCCTGCTCCAATTCCGACGATACGTGAGGTGACCCCCGTAGCAAAGGCAAGCCCGATGTTGGTGGAAGAAAATCCCAGAAATCCGCCGCCCAGAAAGCCAGAGATAATGCTTGTCACGCCACTCACGGTGACACCACGTGCCGTCTGGGCCATGTCCGGGCGGGTCCAGTCTGCGTTATCCATCCGGTCCATGCTGATGAACACGCCCATGTCATCGATTGCGGAGACAATCGCCAGAATCAGGAAGCCTCCGATCAACGGCAGGCTGACTTCGAGTGACGGCAGTACAGGCTGAGGCAGGGAAACGAAGGATGCCGTGCCGACCGCAAGCTCGATGCCATCAAGGGCGCCAAAGACGGCAGCCACTGCATAACCCACGAGACACCCAAGGAGCAGCGCGAAAAAGCGCATCGTTCCCTTGAGCCAGACAGATGCAGCTATGATGCTTGCCAGTGTTGTAAGGCCGATGATGAGTGCTTCAGAATCGACTATCACATCGGCGGCGTCAGCCTGCACGCCCAATATCCTGAGGAAGGCGTGCGGCAGGATCGACACACCAAGCATGAGCACAACCACGCCGCAAACCTCGGCAGGAAAGAAGGCTCTCAGTCTGGGCAGGATCTGCCCCATGCCAATTTGAGCAACGCCACCAAGAATCGCAAGAGTTGCGATACCACCTGGCCCTGCCTCAACACCAGCTTGAATTCCGAACGCCACGAAAACAGGCGTACCGATGGGCAGGACGAGGAGCCCGCTTGCGTGACGAGGAAATGCCGCCTGAAGCAAGGCGCCAATCCCACAACTTACCAGCGTTCCAGCCAGCAAGGCCTTCTGCTGATCGGAGTCAAAACCAGCGCTCTTGGCGATCAGCACCATATAAACTAGAAACAAGATGGAGAGCGCGGCATGCTGAGCAGCCAGCAGCATGACCGGCGCGAACGCCGGCCGCTCGTTCCTGGCAAACATGATGTTTCTCGGTTTTCGGGCCATTGGCGAGGCGCCCCACATTTCAAATCCAGACGGAAAGCCGCCAACTCACTGGTAAGCAGAGCCACCCCAACAAAATAAATAAAGTCCGTTGGACGTGTCTTGTCAACCGTAATGGTCCGCACACAAAGCGCCGGCGTCAGCCTCAATGGGTGCTTACCCTACTTGGCAAGTTCCGACAGTCATGAAACCGAACGAGATTACTCAGACAAGGCCACTTCAGCGGTGACGGATCAGACACTCCTGCCACTCTGGCGGCAAAAACATCGCTTGCAGGTCAAGGCAAACAGGATCTCCAACCCGATCATCACGCGTTGCGCAACCGCCAAAGCACCGCGTCGAGTGCCTCGCTCCAGCTGCCACCCTCATCGAGTATTCGTCGTCCTTGCTCCGTGATGCCGCCGGGCGTCACGAACCCCTGGGCCAGCGTCGTCATTGAGAGTGGGGTTTCGAGGAGCGCCGTTGCATTACCCTTGACGACCTCCGCCACGAGCTGCCTTGCTGCGCCCGGTTCAAGACCTTGATGTTCAAACCAGTTCATGACATCCTGCATCATCAGCGTTGTCATGCCGGAAAA